>DATCXE010000164.1:0-13828 GCA_036565985.1 Bradyrhizobium sp. | reverse complement strand
GCCCAGGTCAGCATGCCGCGAACCGCGTCCGAGTAGCTCGGACCATAGAAGAAGTTGTAGGGGGCGGGCTTGGCCTTGCCGCCGGCGCCTGTCGGGTCGGAGAGCGCTGCGGCGTAGGATCCCGAGATATCGGGGATCTTGTCCTCGGCGAGGAATCCCGTCAGCGCTTCGGTGTCGGCCGTGCCCCAGCCGAGGATGGCGGCGACCTTGTCGGCACCCGACCACTTCTTGTACTGGGCGATCGCGCGCGGCACCTGATAGCCGTAATCGACCGTATCGATATCGACCTTCTTGCCATCGATGCCGCCGTTCTTGTTGATCCAGGCGTAGGCGTCCGCGACGCCCTGTCCGAACGGCGTTCCGACGTCCGACGTGGCGCCCGAATAGTCGGCGAGGTGTCCCAGTTTCACCTGGGCCTGGGACGCCGTCGCGGCGCTTGCCAACAACAGAGCCAGCGAAGCCGTGCTTAGCAGTGTCTTCATCGTCATGGACCTAATCCTCCGGTCGTTTCTCGAGGTCTTCTTGTATCCGTCCCGTTCCGACCTCAATGCGAGAACGGGTAGAGTTTCCAGTAGGCCTTGATCTGCCGCCATCGATGCGCGAGCCCGTCCGGCTCGAACACCAGAAAGGCGATGATGATCAAGCCGATCGCCATCTCGCGCAGGAAGGCGATGTTGTTCTTCAGTCCCAGCACCTGGTCGATCGGGCTGTCGCGCAAGGCGACGCTGAGCCACTCCATCGATTCCGGCAGCAACACCATGAAGGCGGTCCCCATCAGCGTGCCCATGACCGAACCCAGCCCGCCGATGATGATCATGGCGAGAAAGATGATCGAGCGGTCGATGCCGAAACCTTCGTTGGAAACCACCTGGTTGTAGTGCGCATAGAGCGCGCCGCCGACGCCGGCGAAGAATGCGGCAAGGCCGAACGACAGCGTCCGGTATTTGGTCAGGTTGATGCCCATGATCTCGGCGGACAGGTAATGGTCGCGCACCGCGATCAGCGCTCGGCCGTCGCGCGATCGGATCAGGTTGGTGACCAGGAGATAGCAGACCACGACGTAGGCCAGCACGACATAGAAGTATTTTTTGTCGCCGCGCAGCGAATAGCCGAAGATCGAGAACGGCTCGGCGCTGGCGGGAACGCTGCCGCCGGTGAACCATTCCGCGCGGGCGAAGAAGTCGAGCAGGATGTATTGCGCCGCGAGCGTTGCGATCGCGAGGTAGAGGCCCTTCAGCCGCGCCGCGGGCAGGCCGAAGATGAGGCCGATCGCCGCCGTCACGACACCTGCGAGCGGAATGCAGAAGAAGACGGGAATGCCGAACCGGTTCGAGAGGTAGGCCGAGGTGAAGGCGCCGAAGCCGAAAAAGGCGGCGTGGCCGATCGATATCTGGCCGGTGAAACCGACGACGATATTCAAGCCGAGCGCGGCGATGCCGAAGATGCCGATCTGGATCAGCAGGCTGAGGCTGTACTCGTTCAGGATCTGCGGCGCAAAGCAGATCAGGACGATGCCTGCGATCATCGCGTTGCGGCTGGTCGTGGTCGGAAACACGGTGGTATCCGCCGCGTAGGTGGTGCGGAAATCGCCGGCGGGTATGAGGGTCTGGCCTGCCATGGTTGTCTAAACCCGCTCGATGTCTTTGGTGCCGAACAGGCCGTACGGCTTGATCATCAGGATGATGATGAGCGCATAGAACGGCGCGATCTCGTACAGATTGCCCCAATGCAGGTATTCGCTGTCGAGGAAGTGCGCGACGTTTTCCAGCAGCCCGATGATGATGCCGCCGAGCACCGCGCCGCCGACGCTGTCGAGACCGCCGAGGATCGCCGCCGGAAATACCTTGACGCCATAGGCCGACAGCCCGGCCGAGACGCCGTTGACGACCGCCACCACGACGCCCGCCACGGCTGAGACGGTTGCCGAGATCGCCCACGCCATCGCAAACACGCTCTTGACGGAAATGCCGAGCGATTGCGCCACCTGCTGGTTGAACGCGGTCGCGCGCATGGCGAGACCATATTTGGAGAGGCGGAAGAACCACGCCATTCCGATCATCATCGCCACCGAGACCGCAAGGCTCATCAAATAGACGGTCTGAACCTGCAGCCCGAGGATGTTGATGTTCTGGGTCTGGAAGATGCGCGGGAACGGCTGCAGGTTGACGCCGAATATCCATTTCATCAGCGCGGAGAACACCGTCGACAGCGCGATTGTCACCATGATCACGGAAATGATCGGCTCGCCGATCATCGGGCGCAGGATGACGATCTGGATCGCGATGCCGAACAGGAACATGAAGACGAGCGTGATCGGCATGCCCAGATAGAACGGAACCTGGTACTTGGTGAGCAGCCACCAGCACACCCAGGCGCCCACCAGCAGCAGTTCTCCTTGCGCGAAATTCACGACCTGCGTCGCCTTGTAGATCAGGACGAACGACATCGCGACCACGCCGTAGAGCGTGCCGACCACGAGGCCATTGACCAGGAGCTGGATCAGGAGCTGGGTGTTCATTCCGCGGCCTCCGCCATCGGCGCATCGCGACCGAGGTCGACCACCCGGAGCGTGGTGCGGATGCGCTGGGTGGTGCCGTCCTGGAAACGGATCACGGTATCGACCGGAATTTCGTTTGCGCCGCCGTAGATCGCGTCGATGATGGTGGCGTACTTCTCGTTGATGACGCTGCGGCGGACCTTTCGGGTACGCGTCAGTTCGCCGTCATCGGCGTCGAGTTCCTTGTAGAGCAGCAGGAAGCGGGAAATGCGTTGCGCCGGCGGCAGCGTGGCGTTGACGCTTTCGACCTCCTTGCGCAGCAGCGCGTAGACCTCGGGACGCGAGGAGAGGTCGGTGTAGGTCGTGAACGAGATGCGGTTCTTTTCCGCCCATTTCGAAATGATCGAGTAGCGGATGCAGATCATCGCCGCCAGCGCGTCGCGGCCGGCGCCGAGCACCACGGTCTCGGCGATGTAGGGCGAGAACTTCAGCTTGTTTTCCAGATATTGCGGCGAGAAGCGCTCGCCGCGCGAGGTCTCGGCCAGATCCTTGATGCGGTCGATGACGACGAGTTGCCTTCCCTCATTGAAATAGCCGGCGTCGCCGGAGTGCATCCAGCCGTCCTTCATGTCGGCGGCCGAGGCTTCCGGATTCTTGTAATAGCCGAGATACATATTGGGGTGGCGCACCACGATCTCGCCGACGCCGTTGACGTCGGCGTTGTCGACGCGGATTTCGATTTCTTCGGACATCGGCACGCCGGTCGTATTCGGATCGACCTCGTCCGAGGGATGCAGCGTGTAGGCGCCCAGCAATTCGGTCTGGCCGTAGAGCGTACGCAGCGGCACGCCCATCGCCTGGAAGAATTTGAAGGTATCCGGCCCGAGCGCGGCGCCGCCGGTCGCGGCCGAGCGCAGCCGCGTGAAGCCGAGCCGGTCGCGCAGGGCGCGGAACAGCAGCTGGTCGGCCAGCATCGAATGCTTGTCCTTCGTCAGTGCCGAAAGGCCGGCCTTCATGCCGATGTCGAAGAGCTTTTGTTTCAGCGGCGAGGCGTCCATCACGCCGGCGCGGACGTCGGCGGCGATCGATTCCCAGACCCTGGGTGCGAACAGCACGAAGGTCGGCGCGATCTCGCGGAAATCGTGCATCATGGTGTCGGGCTCTTCGACGAAGTTGACCTTCATCCGGCAGAGCAGTCCTTTGCCCAGCGCGTAGACCTGCTCCATGATCCAGGGCAGCGGCAGCACCGAGACGTATTCATCGTCGGGCCCCTTGGGATCGAAGGCGAGATAGGTTGCGCAGTGTCTCAGCACGCGCCCGGCCGCCAGCATCGCAAGCTTGGGGTTGGCGGTCGTGCCCGAGGTGGTGCAGAGGACGGCGACGTCCTCGCCGCGGGTCGCGTCGACCAGACGATCATAAAGACCGGGCTCGCGCGACGCGCGGTCGCGGCCCATCGCGGCCAGCTTCTCGGCCTCCATCAGCCGCGGATCGTCATATTTCCGCATGCCGCGTGGGTCGGAATAGACGATATGCCTGAGGTTGGGCGCGCGATCGGCCAGCGCCAGCAGCTTGTCGACCTGCTCTTCATCCTCGGCGAACACCAGCTTGGCTTCGCCGTAGCTGAGCAGATAGGCCGCTTCCTCATCCAGCACGTCGCGATAGAGGCCGAGGCTCATGCCGCCGATGGCGTGGGTTGCGATCTCCGCCGCCACCCAGTCCGGCCGGTTGTCGCCGATGATGCCGATGACGTCGCCGCGGCCAAGACCCAGTTCCACCATGCCGAGCGCGAAATCATGCACGCGGCGTTGATAGTCGTTCCAGGTGAAGACGCGCCACAGCCCGAGGTCCTTTTCGCGCAGCGCGATCTCGCCGCCGTGCTCTTTCGCGTTGAGGCGCAGCAGCTTCGGGTAGGTGTCCGCTTGGGCGACCCGCCCGGCGTAATCCATCATGCCGCGCTCTCCGCGTGCGTGTCGTCAGGGTCAACCAGAGCCTCGTCCTCTTCGCCGAGATAGGCGCGCTTTACATGGGGATCGGCGAGAACCGAGGCCGGATCGCCCTCGGCGATCTTGCGGCCGAAATCCAGCACCATGACGCGGTGGGAGATATCCATCACCACGCCCATGTCGTGCTCGATCATCATCACGGTCATGCCGAACTCTTCATTGAGATCGACGATGTAACGCGCCATGTCCTCCTTTTCCTCGAAGTTCATGCCGGCCATCGGCTCGTCGAGCAGGATGAGCTTGGGTTCCAGCGCCATCGCACGCGCCAACTCGACGCGCTTGCGCAGGCCGTAGGGCAGGGTGCCGGCGGTCGACTTGCGCACCGACTGCAGGTCGAGGAAGTCGATGATCTCCTCCACCTTGCGGCGATGCTCGAGTTCCTCGCGCCGGGCTCCCGTCAGCCAGTACAGCGATCCCGTGATGAAATTGTTCTTCAGGAGGTGATGCCGCCCGACCATGATGTTGTCGAGCACGCTCATATGATGGAACAGGGCAAGATTCTGGAAGGTGCGGCCGATGCCGAGCGCGGGCCGCGCATTCGGATTAAGGCTCGTAATATCCTTGCCGCGATAGAAGAGCTTCCCCTCGGTCGGCTTGTATCGGCCCGAAATGCAATTGACGATTGAAGTTTTGCCGGCGCCGTTCGGGCCGATGATCGAGAACAACTCGCCATCGTTCACGCCGAAGCTGACCTCGGTCAGCGCGCGGACGCCACCAAAGCGCAGCGACACCTCGCGCACTTCCAACGTGTAAGCCACTCATTCCCTCCGGATACGGCGCTTACGCGGCGCTCTTTATCTCTTGTTCGCACCCACAAATCCTACATCGGCGGTGATCCGCAGGCCATCCGCCTGAGGGCCAATGCCCCACCGCGTGCGTGGTAACGCCGCACCTTGTCATCGCGACGTGGGCCGCACGCGCCAAGGTGGTCCTCCATAAGGGAATGCGATAGTTTGAAATGTCATTTGCCTGACAATTGGTCAGGAAATTTCGCCAGGGCTGCAGCCCTATTGCACTGCAGCAAGTGCGTGATGGGGATGCGACGGTCGATGCGATCATGATTGCTGCGGATTACCTCAAGCGCATCGCGGCATGGTCGCGCGAACTGAACGATCGGGAAATCGAGGTCGCCCGCGCCGGCATCGTGGAGAAATCCTACGCTGCCAACGAACATATCTTCATGCGCGGCGATTCCTTCGACTATTGGACCGGCATCGTCACCGGCCTGGCGCGGATGAGCACGGTGTCCAAGGGCGGCAAGGCCGCGAGTTTCGCCGGTCTCACCGCGGGCGCCTGGTTCGGCGAGGGCTCGGTGCTCAAGAGCGAGCCGCGCCGATACGACATGGTCGTATTGCGGGATACCAGGGTGGCGCTGATGGACCGCAGCACCTTTTTCTGGTTGTTCGAGAACAGCGTCGCTTTCAACCGCTTTCTGGTCCGGCAGCTCAACGAGCGGCTCGGCCAGTTCATCGGGGCGATGGAGTATGACCGCACACTCGATGCGACCGGGCGCGTCGCGCGTTCCATTGCCTCGCTGTTCAACCCGATTCTCTACCCGGACCTCACGCGCCATATCGAGATCACGCAGGAAGAAATCGGAGCGCTCTCCGGTATTTCCCGGCAGAATGCCAACCAGTGCCTGAAGCGGCTGGAGGCTGCGGGCCTGCTGCGGCTCGAATATGGTGGCGTCACCATCATCGACCTCGACCGGCTGCGTTGCTACGGCGAATGACGCCCTAAGGGACTGATTTCAAAAGGCTTTGCCGATAGACTTCGCCCGGGGCGGATGCTATGGCCTGCGCGGCCCCGCGTTTGGAGACGATATGGCGGTTCAGGACTCAAGTCGGCGCATCGCGTTGATAACGGGCGTCACCGGCCAGGACGGCGCTTATCTTGCCGAATATCTGCTCGGTCTCGGCTACATCGTCCACGGCATCAAGCGGCGGTCGTCCTCGTTCAACACGGCCCGCGTCGATCATCTCTACAGGGATCGGCACACCGGCGACGTGCCGTTCCTGTTGCACTACGGCGACATGACCGACTCGACCAACCTGATCCGGTTGATGCAGCAGATCAGGCCGACCGAGATCTACAATCTCGCCGCCCAGAGCCATGTCGGCGTCAGTTTCGAAAGCCCGGAATATACCGCCAACGCCGATGCGATCGGCGTGCTGCGGATCCTGGAAGCAATCCGGATTCTCGGCATGGAAAAGCAGACGCGGTTCTATCAGGCCTCGACATCGGAGCTTTATGGGCTCGCCCAGGAGGTTCCGCAGAAGGAAACCACGCCGTTCTACCCGCGCTCGCCCTACGGCGTCGCCAAGCTCTACGGCTACTGGATCACGGTCAATTACCGCGAGGCGTACGGCATCCATGCCTCGAACGGTATCCTGTTCAATCATGAAAGCCCGATCCGGGGCGAGACGTTCGTCACCCGCAAGATCACGCGCGGCGTCGCCCGCATCGAGACCGGCCTGGAGGACACGCTGTATCTCGGCAATCTCGAGGCCAGGCGCGACTGGGGACATGCGCGGGATTATGCCGAGGGCATGCACAAGATCCTGCAGGCGGATACGCCGGATGATTTCGTGCTGGCCACCGGCGAGGCCCATTCGGTGCGCGAGTTCGTCGAGCGCGCGTTCGCCGAAGTCGGCCGCAGCATCGAATGGCGGGGCAGGGGCGCCGACGAGACCGGCATCGACGTGAGGTCCGGCAAGGCCGTGGTCAGGATCGATCCGGTGTATTTCCGGCCTACCGAGGTCGATTACCTGATCGGCGATGCCAGCAAGGCGCGCCGGAAGCTCGGATGGGCGCCGAAAACCTCCTTCACCGATCTGGTCAAGGAAATGGTAGCAAGCGATCTAGAAGAGGCCAGGCGCGAGGTTGCCAATGGCAAGCATTCCGTTTGAGCTGAAGGGCAAGACCGTCTACGTCGCCGGGCACCGCGGCATGGTCGGCTCCGCGCTGGTGCGCAGGCTGGCGCGGGAGAATGTCAAACTGCTCACGGCGTCGCGGAGCGAGGTCGATCTGCGCGATCAGGCCGCGGTAAACCAGTGGTTCGCCGCCAACCGACCGCAGGTGGTGTTCCTGGCGGCGGCCAAGGTCGGCGGCATCGTCGCCAACAACACGCTGCGCGCCGAATTCCTCTACGACAACCTCGCCATCGCCTCGAACGTGATCCACGCCGCGCATGTCAACGGCGCCGAGAAACTGATGTTCCTCGGCTCTTCCTGTATCTATCCGAAGCTGGCGCCGCAGCCGCTGCGCGAGGATTCGATGCTGACGGGGCCGCTGGAGCCGACCAATGAGCCCTATGCGATTGCGAAGATCGCGGGGATCAAGATGGTGGAGGCCTATCGCAGCCAGTATGGCGCGGACTTCATCAATGTGATGCCGACCAACCTGTATGGCAGCGGCGATAACTACCATCCCGAATACAGCCACGTCGTCGCCGCCCTGATCCGCCGCTTCCACGAAGCGAAGACTTCCGGCGCCGACAGCGTCGTGGTCTGGGGCACCGGCACGCCGCGGCGCGAATTCCTCTATGTCGACGACCTCGCCGACGCCTGCATCCATTTGATGAAGACCTATTCCGGCGACGAGCTGGTCAATATCGGCACCGGCGAGGACATCACCATCGCCGAATTCGCCCGCGTGGTGGCGGCCACCGTCGGCTACACCGGCGCGGTCTCCTTCGACGCCTCGCGGCCGGACGGCACCCCGCGCAAGCTGCTCGACGTCAGCCGGTTGGCAAGGCTCGGCTGGCGTGCCTCGACCTCGCTCGAGGACGGCATCAGGCTCACCTATCAGGCCTATCTCGACGAGACGAAGTGACACGGTAACCCCGCGTCACCCCCGGCGAAAACCAGTACACATTCTCCAATCATGCTCTAGGATGCGCGCACCCCGAGCGGCCACAAAGAGCCGCCAGCGCGGGTTTCGTTGGAGGAAGCATGAAGAAGTTTCAGCGCCGTCAATTTCTGCAGCTCGTCGCCGGTGCGGCTGCGCTCCCGGCCGCGTCAAGCATCGCCAAGGCGCAGGCCTATCCGTCGCGGCCGGTGCGGCTGGTGATCGGATACACCCCCGGCGGCTCGGCGGATCTCACGGCGCGCCTCATGGGGCAGTGGCTTTCGGAAAAACTCGGGCAATCGTTCGTGATCGAGAACCGGCCGGGCGGCGGCACCAATATCGCCACCGAGCAGGTGCTGCGCGCCACGCCCGACGGCTACACATTGCTGCTGGTCGCGCCGGCCAATGCGATCAACGCCACGCTCTATGACAAGCTGCCGTTCGATTTCATGAAGGAGATGGAGCCGATCGCCGGCATCATTCGCTTCCCCAACGTGGTGGTGGTGCATCCCTCGCTGCCGATCAAGACCATCCCCGAGCTGATCGCCTACGCCAAGGCCAACCCCGGCAAGCTCAACATGGCATCGTCAGGCAACGGGTCGACGATCCACATGTCGGGTGAACTGTTCAAGATGATCACCGGGATCAACATGGTGCACGTGCCGTATCGCGGCGGCGCACCGGCGCTGACCGATATGCTCTCCGGCCAGATGCAGGTGATGTTCGACAACATCCCGACCTGCGCCGAGCACGTCAAATCCGGCAAGCTGCGCGGCCTTGCGGTCACCAGCACGGTCCGTTCGGAAGTGCTGCCGGACCTGCCGCTCGTTGCCGATTTCCTGCCGGGCTACGAGGCGAGCGCCTGGTATGGCCTCGCGGCGCCGAAGGGCACGCCGCCGGAGATCGTCACCACGCTCAACAAGGCGGTCAACGAGATCCTCGCCGACCCCAAGGCCAAGGCGCGGTTTTCCGAGCTCGGCGCGATCCTGCTGCCGGGGTCGGCGCCTGAGTTCGGCAAGCTGGTGGCGGACGAGACCGAGAAGTGGGGCAAGGTGGTCAAGTTCGCGGGCGCGAAGGTGGAATGACGATCGACCGACCGACGGCGAGTTGTGACCGCAGGGCAATGTCCGCTTCGCAGGTTTCAGCAAATGCGGTCACCCGATCGAGGGTGTCCGCAACTATCCTTGCTTCGTTGACCTTCGCGGCGGAACCGCTGGGACGGTCTTGAGATCTGCAAGTGCGTCGGGGCGCAACCGAAAAGGGGCGGGATACTTGTCCGGGTTCACATTCTCCTCGGGCTCCGTCGACCTCCAGGCATAAAAGCAGGTCGGGCACCCGAAGATCGTCCAGGCCGCGGCAACGGGCGATTTGCCGAGAACCCGGATTTCGCCCGATCGACAGCGCGGGCATGCAGTCGGCGTGATGTTTTCTGCCGGCGACGTCATTTCCGTATCTCCTTGATCAAGCCCTGCAGCTTTGTTCGCCACTGGTCAGTATTCTCAGGCTTGTCCAACTCTTCCCCGTAGTCGCCACGGACATCCGGGGCGACCGGTGTAGTGGCGTCGATGATCATCTTGGTCACGATGCCGCCCGGGCTGCACGCCGGATCGAGCAAATTCTCTGCAAGATTCGGGATCGTGACGATATCGCCTGCCGGATTTACCTTTACCGATATGGCCCACATCACCTGCTTTAAATCGAACGGGTCCACATCCTCGTCGACAACGATCACGACCTTGGCGTATCCGAGACCATGGGTCGTGGTGAGCACGCGCAAGCCCACATATTTGGCGAAGCCGCCGTATCTGATTTTGGTCGAAACGACGACGACAAGTCCGTGCGTATAGAGCGCATTGACGGCGACGACTTCGGGAAATGTCTGCTTGAGCTGCAGGAAGATGGGGGCACTGGTCGTCATCGCCTGCAGAAAGTCGATCTCGGTCCAGGGCCGGCCGACATAGACGGCGTCGTAGAGCGGATCCTTGCGGTGCGACACGCGGTCGATCTCAATGACCGGGTATTTGTGACATCCCGAGTAGTAGCCGGGAAATTCGCCGAAGGGTCCCTCGGTCTCGCGCACACCGCAGAGCACGCGCCCCTCCAGCACATATTCAGCGCCCCAGGGCACATCCAGGCCCTTCGCTGTTTTCACAACCCGGTACGGCGAGCCCTGCATCACGGCCGCCATTTTGTATTCAAGCTGAGTGTAGAGCAGGGGTGTTGCACCCATCAGGGTGATGATGGGCTCATTCCCGAGCGCGATAGCGACCGGCAAGTCCTCGCCGCGCTCTTCCGCATGCGCCATGTGGATTGCGATATCGTGCTGCGGCACGGTCTGGATTCCCAGGCGGTTCGGTCCCTTGACCTGCAGTCGGTATATTCCGACGTTTTCGACATCGTCATTGTCCCAATCGTCGAGATCGCGACTGATTGTACACGCCTTGTCGATGAAATAGCCCCCGTCGCCGCGGTTGAGACGAAACAGCGGCAGTATCTCGAAAAGATTCACATCCTTGTCGATGACAATCTCTTGCCATGGCGCGCTCTCGACGCGCTCGAGTGCACCCGGATATAGCTGGAAACGTCGGACGAACTCAAAGAACTGATCGCGCATGGCAGCGTCTTTTTCCATGCCAAGCGCGAGGGCGTGGTTGCACCACGATCCATGTACATTCATGGCCACCCGGGCGCTCGTGAAGCCCGATATATTGTCAAAATGGATGGCAGGACTATTTTCACCGATCTCCGTGAGGGCGCAGGCTGCAGCGGCCATATCCGGCTCAGGCAGAACCTGGTCGTGGATGCGAAGCAGTTGGCCCTCCTGTTCGAGGACGGACAGGAATTCGCGAAGATCCTTGTAGGCGCCACGCATCATTGCCTCGCCCTTCTTTGAAATGTTTCAGGCCGCGCGCAACGCGGTGATCTGCCTTTGCCAGCGTGGAAGGACTGACTGAGGCTCGTGCAGCGAAAATTCAACGCCGCCCGTGACCGTCGCGTAGGGCGCTACATGGTGGCGTACCGTCTCGACCTCAGCTTCAAAGAACGCGAGCGGCACGTCGGGAGTGGAGTGTGCAAGTCTGCGAGACCGGAGACGCAATTCGCAAATGCCCCCGTCGAGAGAAAGGGCAATCGTCAGCCGTCCCTCGCGATCGAGATTGGATGTCACCGTCGATTTAGGGAACAGGGCAAAGCGGATGCGCCCGGAAGGCATCATCACCATGTCGCCGGCGCTAAGGAGGGCAGCGTGCGGCCAACCGTCGGGATCTACCGTGGAAAGCCGTAACGCCTGCGTCTTGGTCAGCAGGTCGGTGCCGTCGAGATAGCGTGCCACTCCGTCCGGAATTTCACGGCTCGTCGTCGGGCCTGTGTAGCTGTGTTCGGCCTCTTTCACTTTTCACCTCCCTGAGAAACGATCCGCGATCCTGGGTGGACTGGCGAAAGCCAGTCCATCGCTTGAGCGATGGCAATTCCAGCCCGAACAGATCAAGGACGCGGCCAACGGTATGATCAATCAAATCATCGATGGTGACCGGATTGCTGTAGAAGGCAGGCACGGGCGGCGCGATGATCGCTCCCATGCGGCTCAGCGCCAGCATGTTCTCGAGATGTATTTCGCTGAGCGGAGTTTCCCGGACGAGCAGAACAAGGCGCCGCCGCTCCTTCAGGGTGACGTCGGCGGCACGGGCAATCAGTTCGTCGGCATATCCATGACGAATGGCCGCGAGAGTCTTCATGCTGCACGGCGCGATGATCATTCCGTCGTGTT
This sequence comes from Bradyrhizobium sp., assembly GCA_036565985.1. Lineage (GTDB taxonomy): Bacteria > Pseudomonadota > Alphaproteobacteria > Rhizobiales > Xanthobacteraceae > Bradyrhizobium. The sequence continues at coordinate 1,713 of DATCXE010000164.1, read as the reverse complement.
GGAATGAGCCGCTTGCAATCGATGCGCCCTGGTCCTCGCGGGAGTGCACGACCGAGACGGTCGCTGCAAGCTCGCGCGGGGAAAGCCCTGTTTCTTTTCTAAGGGTGACTTCGGCCCACCGGCTCAGAACCAGATGGGTCTCTACTTTCATTTCACCGAGCGCAGCGAGCAAGCGTACGCCATATACCGCGCCGGTCGCCCCTGTGATCGCAACGATGATACGCATCGCATACGGCCTCCCGAGGGAGCCGTGCCGCGATCGGCCCCGGAGAGTGAAAGCATATCGGTCCGGCGAACGCGTTGCAATGGAATCCGCTTACAGCGACAAGTAGCGTTTTGGTCGATTGCGCGTAGTCCGGATGACGGCTGGACTGTCAGCCCGCAGCCGCACGCGGCGGATTTCTCCCAAGCGCCACAGCCATCGCCGAGATCAGCGGCCGCATGAAGAAGGCGTCCTCCGCCGGATAGATGTCGGTGCGCAGGCCGTGGGACTTGAGTTCATCCGACACCGCCGGACCCACGGAGGCGATCGGAGTACGGTCAAGCCCTTCGCGTAACCTGTCCTCGCAGCCGCGCGCGCGGGCGACTTCGATGAGGCGGCGGACCTGGCCGAGATTGGTCAGCGCGATCGCATCGATCCGGCCCGCCGCCATCTCGTCGATTGCGGTGATGATGTTGGCGTCGGCGGCCTGCGCGTCATAGGCATAGGGCAGCACCGTATCGACCTCGGCGCCCTGCGCCGCGATGGCGCCGATCAGCGCGCCATGGTCCTTGTCCGGATAAAGCTGCAGGCCGAGGCGATGACCCCTGATATCGACGCGCGACAGCATCTCGGCGACGCCTTCGGAGGTCGGCTTTTCCGTCGTGATCTGCGGTTCCAGCCCGATTTCGCGCAGCGCCCGCCCGGGTTTGGGGCCGCGCATGAATTTGCGCGCCTTGCCCAGCGCGGCTACGAACGGCGCTTCGACGCCGATGAGCCGCACCACCTTCATCAGACGGCGAAGGCCTTCGCCGGTCAGCAGCACCATGTCATCCAGCGGCCTTTCAATGGCCCGCACGATCCACCTTTCGACGGGTGCCGGGTCCGATGCATCGCGAATGGTGAACATCGGACATTGCAGCACGTCGGCGCCCTGTTCGGTGAGCAGGCGGGAAAACTGCGCTTCCTCGCGCGTTTCCAGGATCAGGATGCGGTAACCGTTCAATCTGTCAGCCATGATCTCACTCCAACGCTTTTGCTTCGCGCTTTGTTCATCCTGATCCCGGTTTCCGGATTGGCGCAAGCGCATCCGCGGTGATAGAGCAGGGCCGAAAATCGCGCTTCACCCCTTTGCCTGAATTGTAGTCAGCCTCGCCATGCCCCATCACCAGTTCGTCCTGACCTTGTCCTGCCCGGATCGCCCCGGCATCGTCTCCGCGGTGTCGACCTTTCTCGCTCATAACGGGCAGAACATCCTGGATGCCCAGCAGTTCGACGACATCGAGACCAACAAGTTCTTCATGCGGGTGGTGTTCACCGCCGCTGATCTCGCGGTCGAATTGCAGGCGCTGCAGACCGGCTTCACCGCGATCGCCGATCGCTTTGCCATGGATTGGCAGATGCGCGACCGCGCCAATCGCCGCCGGGTGATGCTGCTGGTGTCGAAGTCAGATCATTGCCTGGTCGATATCCTCTATCGCTGGCGCACCGGCGAACTCGAGATGATCCCGACC
>DATCXE010000157.1:0-3642 GCA_036565985.1 Bradyrhizobium sp. | reverse complement strand
GCCGTACCCTGCACCGTGGTGCCCTGCTTGAGGATGGCGCCGCCGCCGATGAAGCCGATGCCCGTGATCAGACCTTCAACGACCTTTGCCAAGCCGTCAGGCGAGTGCACCAGCAGGCTTTCGCTGGCCTGGATGAACCCGCAGCTTGCCATTGCGACCAGCGGGAAGGTTCGCAGGCCGGCGCTGCGCGCCCGCTTCTCGCGATCCCAGCCGATCGGAACCGCGAGCGCGAAGGCCGCGGCCAGGGCGATGAAATGAGCGCCGATCTGAAATCTGTCCAAGCTCGTCCCCGCAAAAGCCAAAAGCCGCACAGGGCGTGATACGCGACGTGCGCGTCACGCGACAATGCGACGTAAGGCTTCAGAGCTTGGCCGTCCTGGAACCCGCCGGGCGCCTGGGTGTTATCTGTCAGCGCCCGGTCTGCCCTTGATCAGGTCAGGAATTTCACGCCATAGGTCCGGCCCCGCCGCCAGACCACTTCGCATGACTGGTGCTTCGGATGCTGCGGCACCAGCGCCAGCACGAATCTGTCCCTGACATCGATGGCGGCATCGGTCACGATCTTGGCGCCGTTCGGCGAGACGTCCAGGACGAAGCATTCGATCTTCGTCAATCCGTCGTCGACCGACATCCAGGTCGGGCGCTTTTGCACTTCGCGCCGCGGCTCGCGCGGCACCTTCGTCCGTGGTTCGTCAACGATCATCATGACCACCCGTGGTTAGGCGCGATCGGCCATCCGATCGTCGAAGCACGGGGGCCAGTGTGGGCGTGATTTCGTAAGGTTCCCTTAGAAGGTTTCGTTAAAATTTATCGTTTTTCGGCCGGTGCAATCTCCACACGCGCGCCCGAGGGGTGCTGCCAGCCGCCGGATACCGTCGCCGCGTTCGCGACGGCCACTTCGGTCCGGTAGCGCGGGAGATGATTTTCGAACGAGTAGGCAACGCACAGCGCGAGGCTGGCCCAGACCGCGGCGCTGAAATACAGCGACATCCACGGGATCTCGTCCTTCCACTCGGCGTGATCGTGCGTCACGACCCAGCGCGTGCAGACGTCACGGAGGCCTTCGCGAGGGCTCAGAAGGCTGGAGCCGTCACCAACCTCGGTGCGCCAGCGGCTCAGATACATCGGGACATCGACGGTCATGAGAAATGCCAGGTAGCCGACGATCCCGACAATCGCGGCAATGAAGGCCACGCGAACCAGACCATCGAACTCCGGCAGCAACCGGCAAAGCGCGACACCGATGATGAAGAAGGCGACGGCCCACAATGAATTCTCGATGGCGTTGTACAGATAGTGCGTGGTCAGCACCGCATACCAGGAGAAGCATTCCGCGATCAGGATCAACGGCACGATCACCCAGGCGGCGATCAGGACCGTCTCCGCGCCGGTCATCGTGCCCAGCTGGTGCAGCATGATCGCCCACTGCGCCACGAATGCGATTTCGGCCACCGTCGCCACCGAGCGGCCCACGACGACGCTCGACAGCCAGGTGTCGAACAGGCAGATCCGCTGAACGTCCGCGCGCGGCAGCAGCGATCTGAAGGCGCAGCCGAACACATAGGCCGCGCTGAGCAGGAGCATGGCTCCGAGGGACGCGCTGCCGGCGGGGGTCGTCATCTGCGCAGGGAGCTCGCGATACAGCACGAACCAGACTGCAATGTTTGCGCCGCTGACCACGGTGAGGAAAACCCACCACCGCGCCACGGGATTCGACCAGGCCAGCGAACCCGATCGCACCTCTGCTTCCAAACTCATTCACCGCTCCGCATTTCATCGAACTGTCACGTCACTGAAGAAATACTGTCACGAATCGCTGATGGTCTCGACAGGAGTTATATGAAAGATTTATGACAGCGCGTCGTGTCTGGACAAGTAGTAGGCAAAGAACCGTGGGGTGGGCAAAGCGCCAGCGTGCGCCACCGTACAAGGTGTCAGACCTCATCCTGAGGAGCCGCGCAGCGGCGTCTCGAAGGATGAATGGCACCACCGGGGCCTCATGGTTCGAGACGGCGCTATGCGCCTCCTCACCATGAGGATTTGATGGTTGCAACAATCTAGCTTGCCGTCAGAAATTCACCCGGTTCGAGATCGCGCCGTCGACGACGAGATTCGATCCTGTCGTGAACGACGAAGCCGGGCTCGCCAGGAACACCGCTGCGCTGGCGATTTCCTGCGGCGTTGCCATGCGGCCGGTCGGGTTGCGCGCCATCGCGTCCTGGAAGCGCTTGGGCATGTTCTGCTCGACCATGTTCCAGATGCCGCCCTTGAAATAGACCGTGCCCGGCGACACCACGTTGACGCGGATCTTCTTGCCCGCGTATTGCCGCGCAAGACCCTTGGCCATGTGGATCAGCGCCGCCTTGATCGGTCCGTACGAACCGGCGGCGTCCGCCTGCGCCGCGGATATCGATGAAATGATGACGCAGGCCGCGTCGCCGGTCTTTTCGCCGCTCGCTTCGAGAAACGGACGCGCAGCTTCGAACGCGTTGACTGCGCCGAGCACGTCGAGCCGGAAATTCTGCTCCCACGACGCGGCATCGCCACCTTGCGCCATGGCGCCGGCATTGGAGAACAGCATGTCGATGCTGCCCAGCTCCCGCGCTACGTCCGATATCCAGGATTTCAGTGCGGCGGCGTCGGTGATGTCGACCGGCGCGCCGGTCGCCTTCACGCCCATCGCCTTCAATTCGGCAACGGTGGCGCTGACCTGATCGGCGTTGCGGGCGCAGACCGCGACGCCGGCGCCTTCGCCGGCCAGCGTGCCGGCAATCGCCCGTCCGATGCCACGCGTGCCGCCGAGCACCACGGCGTTTCTTCCCTTTAAACCCAAATCCATCTTGTTCTTCCTTATGTAACACGCGCCATTGTAGCGGCCAGCTTGACGCGCAGGAAAGGCCAAATTGCTGCGTGCCCGGCGCCTCTCTCTGCGCGGGCGCTATGGATTGCTTCGCTTGGATCGTGTGAGCGTCTTTTGTGCGCAACTGTACATGAGACCGCGGATGCAGCGCGTCGCGAAAACGTAGCCTCACATTCAGTCGTCATCCCCGCGAAGGCGGGGATCCAGTATTCCAGAGACGGTCATGGTTCAAACGATAAGCCGCGGCGTACTGGATACCCCCGCCTGCGCGGGGATGACGATCTCCGGCCTCACCGAATTGTGGATTGCGTCGCTCGCGATGACGTCAGGACCACTACTCCGGCGCGGCACCGACCGGCGGGCCGCCGGGCGGGCGGTGCAGGAAGGTGATCGTCAGATAGGCGCCGACCCACGAGCCGATCGCGGCAAATGCAACGTACATCCAGTTCTCGGTGTAGCTGATGACCGCGTAGGAGGAGAGCACATACCAGACGCTGCTCCAGGTCGCCGCCGGTACGCGCTTGCGCGCCACCACCGCCGAGGTGAACATGACGTAGACCGCATCCGTTGCAGCGGTCGCAAGGAAAACGGCACCCGCCGTGAGTGGGTCGATGGCAGCCATTGCAACTCCTCTCGTGGTCGGGCAGAAATTCTTGAAGGCTTAAGGAAAAGACGCGCTGATGCAAAGCCCAGGAAAAAGCTCACTGGAAATTCTTCGCGACATCTGGACTTCCACCGGTGGGGAGGCCTCCGCACTCGACGCGCTCACGCTGACCGGCGAC
>DATCXE010000149.1:0-4092 GCA_036565985.1 Bradyrhizobium sp. | reverse complement strand
GTGATTTCCGATCCAGTGGCCCTCGTCGTGGGCTCGCGCCGCAAGCCGGTAGCGCTCGGCATCGCCGAGCTTTTCGCCGATCACGAAGAAGGTCGTCTTGATATTGCGCTCGCGCAGGATGTCGAGCACGCGCGGCGTCACGCCGGGTTCGGGGCCGTTATCGAATGTCAGAGTCAGGTCGAACATTTCGATTGTCCCTCAGGTCGCGGGCCGCAGGGTGGGGGCGATTTCTTCCGCGGCGTTCTGGCCTGCGCGGGTGCCGGTCTGCCAGATCGCGGCCTTGCGCTCGATCCACTTGATGGCGGCGTTGAAGGCAATCGCCATCGCCAGCACAAGCAGCACGCCGGCAAAGACGTGCGGGCTGTCGAGAATGGTGCGGTAGCGCGAAATGAGATAACCGATGCCGGCGGACGAGATCAGCATCTCGGATACGACCACGCCGACGATCACCAGCGCGCCGCCGACGCGCAGTCCCGACAGCACGGTCGGGATCGCTGCGGGAATGATCACGCGAACCAGCCGCTGGCTCATCGTCGCGCCCATGCTGCGGGCGGCCAGCAGCAGTTGCGGATCGATGGTCTGGATGCCGGCGGCGGTGGCCAGCATGGTCGGCAGGAAGCCGTAGATCGAGGCGAACGCGATCTTGGATTCCGAACCGATTCCGAGCCAGACCGTGAACACCGGGTAGAGGATGACCAGCGGCACCGCATAGAGGCTCGAGACCATCGGCATGATCAGGATACGCGGTCGCGGCAGGCTGCCAACGATGGCGCCTAAAAGGATGCCGCCGCCGCAGGCGATCGCCATCGAGATCGCCACTTCATAAAGCGTGACGGCAAGGGCGTGGCCGAATTCGCCGGCCTCGTTCCAGCCGGCGATCAGCGTCGAGGACAGCGACGGCAGAAACAGTTCGGGGATCAGCCCTGCGCGCGGCAGGATTTCCCACAGCGCGATCAGGCCGATCACGATCAATCTGCGAAGCGTTGTCGCGCTCATTTCAGCCTCACGCCGACTTGCGGATGTGCCGCCAGATGCGATCACGCAACGTGCCAAAGGCGTCGCCGCTCAGCATCTCGTAGGTGCGCGGGCGGGGCAGCGAGACCTGCAGGTGATCGACGATGCGGCCGGGGCGCGGCGACATCACGACGACCTCGTCGGCGAGATAGACCGCTTCGGTCAGGCTATGGGTGACGAACACCACCGTCTTGCCGGTCGCGGCCCAGATCCGCAGCAGCTCGTCGCCCATGGTCATGCGGGTCTGTTCGTCGAGGGCGGCGAACGGCTCATCCATCAGCAGCACGGGCGGGTCCTGCACCAGCCCGCGCGCGATCGAGACGCGCTGCTTCATGCCGCCGGAGAGTTCGTGCGGATGGCGCTTGCCGAAGCCGTCGAGGCCGACGAGTTTCAGGGCATCCTGCGCCTTGGCGCGGCGCTCGCTCTTGGCGACACGGCGCAGCGCCAGCGGAAACTCGACGTTCTCTTCCGCCGTCAGCCACGGAAACAGGCTGGCTTCCTGGAACACGACGCCGACGCGATTGGGATCGGGCTCGGGGATCGGGGCGCCGCTGACGGTGATGGTGCCAGAGGTCTGCTGGCGCAGGCCGGCCATCATCATCAAAAGCGTCGACTTGCCGCAGCCGCTCGGGCCGACCAGCACGACGAAGCGGCCGGGCTTTACGTCGAGAGAAACGTCTTCGAGGGCTACGACGTCCTGCGTCGTGGTCTTGAAGATCTGCCCGACGTTGCGGACCTCGATCGCGCCGGCCGGCTTCAGCGGGGTTATGTTCGCCAATGGCTGCATCGTGTTTCCACCCATCTGACCATTTCCTTGAAGGTAATTGCGATCACGGCGATCATCACCACGCCGGCCAGCAATTGCTTCATCTGGAAGTTCTCGCCCCAGGTCGCGATCTGGTGGCCTATGCCGTCGCGCGAGGCGTACATTTCGGCGAGAATGACGCCGGTGAGGTTGAAGATCATCGAGATCCGCAATGCTTCCAGCAGCACCGGAAGCATGCTCGGCAGATAGACGCGAAACGCCGTCTGCATCGGCGTCGCGCCATAGGAGCGGGCGACGGTCAGATGCTCGACCTTGACCGATTCCACCGCCGTGGTGGTGGACATGATCACGATGAAGATCGTCGAGAAGAATCCAAAGCCGACCTTCTGCGCGAAGCCGACGCCGAATACCAGGATGAACATCGGCAGGAAGATCGACTTCGGGATGCTGAAGGCGAAGAACAGCAGCGGCTTTGCCACATCGGCAAAATAGCGGTTCTCCGCGATCAGGAAGCCGATCAGCGCGCCGAACGGCACGGCGAGCGCGAACGCGGTCAGCACCTCGCTCGCCGTCACCGCGAGATCCTTGCGCACGCTCGCCCGCTGCAGCAGATCGCCGAGCGTCACCAACGTATCCGACGCCGACGGGAGCAGGCGCGGGTTGACGAGGCCGCTCCGCGACAGGATTTCCCATATCGCGAACAGAGCCACCACGATGGCGACCCGCGCCGCCTTTACGCCTAACCCGCGCATTGCGCCGCCTCAGGGCTTGGTCGGAACCGGCTTGAACTGCGTCGAGATGATCTCGGCAGCGGGTCCAAGGTCCTTCATGCCGCCGGCCTTGGCCATGTCGAGTGCGAGCTGAAGCTGTTCCGGAATCTTCGCTCCATCCATGCTGCCGTCGGTTTCCAGCTTCATGATCGTGTTCTCGTATTCCAGCGCCGCGATCTCGGCCGGAATTTCATAGAGATCGGCGATCAGCTTGACGGACACGTCCTTGTTGGCGCGCATGAACGCTAGCGCGCCATAAAGTGCGTTCAGCGTCTTCTGCACCATTTGCGGCTTGTCCTGCACATATTTGTCGAGCGCGATCCAGCCCGCGGCGAGGTTCGGCGGCACTTCCTTGGAGAAGTCGAGGATGGTGCGCGCTTCGCCCGATTTGGAAATCTGGAAGCTCAGCGGCGAGTAGACCACGGCCGCTTCGACATTTCCGGCAAGCAGGTTCGGCACCAGGCCGCCGCCGCCGACGGGCACGCGGGTGAACTCGATCTTCTTTTCCTGCTGGGTCCACAGCGCCAGCAGGTCGGAGCCGGAGCCTGCCGAGGTGATGGCGACCTTCTTGCCTTTCAGATCGTTGACGCCGAGCGTCGATTTGGAAAGCGTCATCAGCTGCCAGCCGTAATAGCCCATGGCGGCGTTCGCGAGCACCTTGGAGTTCACGCCCTTCTTGCGTCCGGCCGAGACCAGCGAGGTCGCATCGAGAATGACGTCGGCAGCGCCCGCCGCCATCGCCTCGAACGTCTCGGCGCCGCCGCGATAGATCGTCAGCTCGGCCTTGATGCCTTCTTTCTCGAAAAGCTTCTGACGCACCGCGGTTTCAGCAATCGTGGTCGGCCAATAGGTCTTGGTCGGAAGGCCGATGCGAACGGTGTCGGCGGCTTGCGCCATGCCCGACGCGCCAAGGAAGGTCGCGGCAGAGACCGCTGCAAGTATGTGGCGTCGTGTGATGTACATAGTGACGTTTCCCCTTACGTTTTTTGATTGGGTTGGTTTCGAACGAAAGATCAGATGGTGTCGCCAAGCTTGGAGGCACCGGGTGTTGCGAGCTCGGCCAGATGCATGGTCGCCCGGAAATGCGTTGAGAGCGCAGCGACTGCAGCGTCGGCGTCGCGCTTGAGCGTAGCATGCACGATCGCGGTGTGTTCGGCCTCGACGTCGCGGGCTTTTTCGGTGTCGCGGCGGATCGAAAGCCTTCGATAGCGTTCGCTCTGCTCGTGCAGCACGTCGCGGAAGCCGAGCAGCCATTGTGAGCCGCAGGCGTTCACCAGCGTGCGATGAAAGATGCGGTGACGCACCACCCATTCCTCGTAGTGGTGGGTCGGATCGTCGGGATAGGTGTAGGGCACGGCGCAGAGCGCGGTGAAAGTGCGCTCCACCGACGCGAGCCATTCCTGGTCGCCACGCTCGATCGAGCGCCGCAGCGCCAGGCCCTCGATGTCGATGCGGGTTTGCGTCACGTCGCGCAAATCGGCCGGCGAGACCGGGCTGACGCGAAAGCCGCGCTGGTCGGACGCCTGTACCAGCCCGTCGGCA
>DATCXE010000141.1:0-2031 GCA_036565985.1 Bradyrhizobium sp. | reverse complement strand
AGCGACTTCGGCGTCATCAGGATCAGAGGCTTACGGATCTCGCGATGCAGCTGCCGCCGCAGCACGTGGAAATAATTCGCCGGCGTGGTGGGGTACACCACCTGCATATTGTCTTCAGCGCACATCTGCAGGAAGCGCTCGAGTCGCGCCGAGGAGTGCTCCGGCCCCTGCCCTTCATAGCCATGCGGCAGCAGGCAGACCAGACCGGACATGCGCAGCCACTTGCGTTCACCCGACGAGATGAACTGGTCGAACAGCACCTGCGCGCCGTTGGCGAAGTCGCCGAACTGCGCTTCCCACATCGCCAGCGCCTTTGGCTCCGCCAGCGAATAGCCGTACTCGAAGCCGAGCACCGCCTCTTCCGACAATAGCGAGTTGATGACCTCGTAATGCCCCTGGTCGTGGCCGAGATGGTTGAACGGCGTGTAGCGGCTCTCGTCTTCCTGGTCGATCAGCACCGAATGGCGCTGCGAGAAGGTGCCGCGCTCGGAGTCCTGCCCCGACAGCCGGACGTGATGGCCTTCCTGCATCAGCGTGCAGAACGCCAACGCCTCGCCGGTCGCCCAGTCGATGCCGACGCCGTTGTCGATCGCTTTCGCGCGATTCTCCAGGAAACGCTGGATGGTGCGGTGGACCCGGAAACCGTCGGGCACCTTGGTGATCTTGCGGCCGATATCCTTGAGGATGCTGACATCGACGCCGGTGACGCCACGGCGGGCGTCCTCTTCCTGGTCGGCAGACTTGAAACCGGCCCACTTGCCGTCGAGCCAGTCGGCCTTGTTCGGCTTGTAGCCGGAGCCCGCCTCAAGCTCGGCATCCAGTCGCGCGCGCCAGTCGGCCTTGGCCTTGTCGACCTCGCCCTCGGTCATCACGCCGTCGGCGATCAGCCGCCTGGCGTAGATTTCCAGCGTCGACGGGTGCGAACCGATACGCTTGTACATCACCGGCTGGGTGAACGCGGGCTCGTCGCCCTCGTTGTGGCCGTGGCGGCGGTAGCAGAACATGTCGATGACGACAGGCTTGTGGAACTTCTGCCGGAACTCGATCGCCACCTTGGCCGCGAACACCACCGCTTCCGGATCGTCGCCGTTCACGTGGAAGATCGGCGCGTCGATCATCTTCGCCACGTCCGACGGATAGGGCGAGGAGCGCGAGTAGCGCGGATAGGTGGTGAAGCCGATCTGGTTGTTGACGATGAAATGCAGCGAGCCGCCGGTTCGGTAACCCTTCAGGTCGGACAGGCTGAAGCACTCCGCCACCACGCCCTGGCCGGCGAACGCCGCGTCGCCATGCATCAGCATCGGCAGCACGGAAATGCGCATGTCCGGCGGATCGCCATGCTGGTCCTGCTTGGCGCGCACCTTGCCGAGCACCACGGGATCGACGATTTCGAGATGCGACGGGTTCGCCGTCAACGACAAATGGATCCTGTTGCCGTCGAACTCGCGGTCGGACGACGCGCCGAGATGGTATTTGACGTCGCCGGAGCCTTCGACCGCGTCGGGGTTGGCGGAGCCTCCCTTGAATTCATGGAACAGGGCGCGGTGCGGCTTGCCCATCACCTGGGTCAGCACATTGAGCCGGCCGCGATGCGGCATGCCCAAAACGATCTCCTTCACGCCCAGATTGCCGCCGCGCTTGATGATCTGTTCCAGCGCGGGGATCAGCGATTCAGCGCCGTCGAGGCCGAAACGCTTGGTGCCCGTGAACTTGAGGTCGCAGAACTTTTCGAACCCTTCGGCTTCGACCAGCTTGTTCAGGATCGCGCGGCGGCCCTCGCGGGTGAAGCTGATTTCCTTGTCCGGGCCCTCGATGCGCTCCTGGATCCAGGCCTTCTGCGCGGCGTTGGTGATGTGCATGAACTCGACGCCGAGCGTCTGGCAGTAGGTACGCTCACAGATCGCGACGATTTCGCGAAGCGTGCCGTATTCGAGGCCGAGCACGTGGTCGAGGAAGATCTTGCGGTCGAAATCGGCTTCGGAAAATCCATAGGTGCGCGGATCGAGTTCTTCGCGGTCGCGCGGCGCCTCG
>DATCXE010000120.1:0-2344 GCA_036565985.1 Bradyrhizobium sp. | reverse complement strand
TCCGGCCGAAAGACCGTATCGCGCTGGTTCGGCGGCAGCGGCAAGGTAAACGAGGAAGACGAATTCGAGGATCATTAGGGTTTTCCCGTAGGGCGGATTAGCGAAGCGTAATCCGCCGCTCCAGCTGCGGTCACTCTCGCTGATCGATCTCCGCCCAGAAACCGCCGACAAATGGCGAAATGTCCAGAAGAACCTTTCAGGCAACCGCGCTCGGCTGGATCAAATCCCAACGGTTTCCGTACAGATCCCGGAACACGGCCACAACGCCATAAGCCTCGTATCGAGGTTCCTCCTCGAAGATCACTCCGCGTTGGGTATAGGCCGCGTAGTCCCTACCGAAATCGTCGGTGTTTAGAAACAGGAACACTCGCTCGCCCGTCTGCGCGCCAACCGCGGCGGATTGACGGTCGCCAGTCGCCTTGGCCAACAGTATGGCGGCACCCGGTTGACCCGGAGGACGTACGACCACCCACCGCTTATCGGCGCCTAAGGTGGTGTCTTCAATAAGTTCAAATCCAAGCCGTTCCAGGTAGAACTTGAGCGCCTCGTCGTAGTCGCGCACGACTAGGGTGATCAACGCGATATGCTGGGTCATGGTCTAGTCGTTTCCCACCAAGTGCGAGCGATCAATCTAGCACACAGCGTTGGCAAATCAGAACTACACCAGCCGTTCCAGCAGATCCTGCACGACGCCCTTCAGCAGATCGAGCTTGTATCCCGTCATCGGCAACGGTTTTGCGCCTGATGTCGCCTGCTTTGCGGCAACGGCGATCGTGGCCACGTTGGCGCGCTTGCTCTGCAGTGCGGCTTCCATGGCTGCGAGCCGCAGCGGCACCGGCGCGATGCCGCCGGCGGTGAGGCGGACGAAATCGAACGTGCCATCCCTGATCACGACGCGGGCGCAGACTTCGACCAGCGGCCATTCGGCATGCGTGCGGCTGATGGCGCGCTTGTACAGTGCGCGCTCGCCCTCCAGTGGGGAGGGAAGCTCGATACTCCCAATCATCTCGCCCGGCTGCAGGGCATTGTCTGCGGTGCCGTCGGTGCCGTCGCCAAGGAGGTCGCCGATCGCGAGCCCGCTTCGCTGATCGGTCGAAGTCCTGGCATCATACGCCAGCAGCGCCGCGGCCATGGTGGAGGGATGCGGCGCGACGCAGGGGCCGAGATCGAACGCCACGTGATAGAGATGATTGCCGGAGCGTGCGGGGCAATCCGATCCGCCCTTCTTGAGGCAGGCGATGTGCGGATTGCGGTAGTACCAGCAGCGCGAACGTTGCGCGAGGTTGCCGCCCAGTGTCGCCAGGTGGCGGATCTGCGGCGTTGCGAGGCCTTGCGCTGATGCAGCCAGCCCTGGATAGGCTGCGGCAATGCGCGGATCTGCGGCGATGGCGGCGATGGTCGTGAGCGCCCCGATGCTTAAGCGCCCGTCGTCGCCCCAATGCATCCCGATCGCATCTGAAGCGGCTGATATGTCGATCAGCGGTCCCGTCGAGACGCCGCTGCGGCGCCTTTCGCTGAGGTCGGTGCCGGCGGCGCGGAATTCCGCTTGTGCGGTGGCGGTCATGGCTGTCGGTGTCATGCGGCGTCCCTCCCTTTGAGTGCGGCAAGGAGCCGGTCGGGACGGATCGGCAGTTCGGTCAATCTGATGCCGGTGGCGTTGCAGATCGCGTTGGCAATCGCCGGCGACGTCGGCACGGTCGCAACCTCGCCGATGCCGACGCTGCCGCCGAGCACGTGATCGAACCCGGCTTCGTCGAAATGCACGTCGATGACAGGCGTGTCTGCGATGCCGGGGATGCGGTAGTCCTCCATCCCGCCGCTGAGGATATCGCCGGTGCGGGAATCGATTTCGCGGGCTTCATGAAGCGCGTAGCCGACGCCCTGGATGACGGCGCCGGCCGCCTGGCTGCGCGCCAGCGCGGGTGCGGCGATCCTGCCGACGGCGATGCCGGTGTGAACGCTGACGACACGCACATGGCCGAGCCAGGTATCCACTTCCACCTCGACGACCTGTACCGAACTGGGCACGCCGGCGCCGATTGCAAGGTTGGAGAACCACCGCATCATCCAGCCGAAGATCGTGCCGAGCAGGCCCACCTCCTTCAGCGGCGAGCGAATGCCGGGCGCCATTTGCTTGCTGTCCTCCGGCCGCACCCCGGAAGCGGCAAGGTCGGGCGATGCCGCGAGCAGTTCGCGCCACGGCGCGTTGGAGCCGGGGACCGGTTGCTGTTTCGCGTTCTGCTGAATGGCTGTCTTCAACTGCTGGATTGCCAGCAGCATCGGCGGGATCACCGAGGCCGTGACCCGACTGCCACCCGAGCCCGGTCCTTCCGGCAAATTGGAA
>DATCXE010000102.1:0-4268 GCA_036565985.1 Bradyrhizobium sp. | reverse complement strand
GCGATAATGATGCCGGCGGCGAAGAAGATCGAGCGCGACACGTCGGCGGACGCCGACAGGATGGCGTGGCTCTTCATTCCCATCGTGGTGTCGAAGGAAATGTGGCTGCGCTCGGCTTCCGACAAGGCGGTGGTTTGAGTGAGCCTGCGGAAGATCGCCTCCACCATGATCACGGTGGCGTCGACGATCAGGCCGAAATCGATCGCGCCGACCGAGAGCAGATTGGCGGATTCGCCGCGCAGGACGAGGATGATGACGGCGAAGAACAGCGCAAACGGAATCGTCGCGCCGACGATCAGCGCGCTCCGGAGATCGCCGAGGAATATCCACTGCAGCAGCACGATCAGGATGATCCCGACCACCATGTTGTGCAGCACCGTATGGGTAGTGATGTCGATCAGATCCTTGCGGTCGTAGATCCGCTCGATCTTCACGCCGGGCGGCAGGACCGAGGAATTGTTGATCTCCTGAACGAGCTTTTCGACCCGGGCAATCGTCGGCGAACTCTGCTCGCCGCGCCGCATCAGCACGATGCCCTGCACGATGTCGTCGTCCTGGTCGATGCCGGCAATCCCGAGCCGCGGCTTCTCGCCGATCGTGACCTGCGCGACGTCGCGGACCAGAACCGGGTTGCCGCCCGACTGCGACAGCATGGTGTTGTTCAGATCGTCGATCGAGCGGATCAGGCCGACGCCGCGCACCACGGCGGATTGCGCGCCGATATTGACGGTGTTGCCGCCGACATTGATGTTGGCGTTGGCGACGGCCTGCAGCACCTGCGGCAGCGTCAGCCCGTTGGCGACCAGCTTGTTGAAGTCGACCTGCAGTTCATAGGTCTTGGTCTTGCCGCCCCAGCCGGTGACGTCGATCACGCCCGGCACGGCGCGGAAGCGGCGCTGCAACACCCAGTCCTGCAGCGTCTTGAGGTCGAGAACGCTGTAGTTCGGCGGCCCCTTCAACCGGTAGCGGAAGATTTCGCCGGTCGGGCTCAGGGGCGAAATGCCCGGCTGCACGTTGCCCGGCAATGGCGCAAGCTGCGAAAGCCGGTTCAACACCTGCTGCAGCGCCTCTTCATAGGTGTAATCAAAGGAGAACTGCAGTTTGACGTCGGACAATCCGTACAGCGAGATGGTGCGGATGGTACGCAGGTTCTTGATGCCGGCGACCTGCGTCTCGATCGGGATCGTGATGTAACGCTCGATCTCCTCCGACGACAGCCCCGGGCTTTGCGTCACGATGTCGACCATCGGCGGGGTCGGATCGGGATAGGCCTCGATGTTGAGTTGCTTGAATGCGATCAGGCCGCCGATGATCACGGCGACGAACATGCCAACCATCAAATAGCGGCGGTTGACTGCTAGGGCTACCAGGCGATCCATTCAGACCGGCGCTTTCAAGATGGAGGTCAGCTGCCGGATGCGGCGCGATCGATGAACAGGCTGCCCTTGGTGACGATCTGCTCGCCGGGCCTGAGATTGCCGACCACCTCGACCAGGTCGCCATTGGTGAGGCCGGGCTTGATCTGACGCAGTTCGATCGACTTGTCCTCGCGCGCGACCCAGATCCGGACCTGGTCGCCCTCGTAGATCAGCGCCTGCTTCGGCACGCCCACCGCCGGATGGTCGCCGGCCGAATAGATGGTGACGTTGGCGAACATCTCCGGCTTCAGCAGACCCTTCTTGTTGTCGATGGTGGCCCTCACGAGCAGCCGGCGCGTCGCCGGATCGATGGCGGTCGCGACGTAGTCGAGCCGCGCCGCTATCGTACGGCCCGGCAGTGCCAGCACATTGAACGTTACCTCCTGCCCGACGGAAATGTTCGCGGAATCGGTCTCGCGGACGAAGGCGGTCAGCCACACCGTAGAGAGATCGCCGATCACATAGACGGGGTCGCTGGCGCCGGCGGTGACATACTGGCCGGGGCCGACCTTGCGCTGGACAACGGTGCCGGCGATCGGTGCGAATACGGTGGTCTCCGGATTGATGTGGCGCTTTTCCTGGAAGGACGCGATGTCCTCGTCGGTGAGACCGAGGATGCGCAATTTATTGCGCGCCGCCTCCAGCGCCGTCTGCGACGAGCGCATGTCGTTTTCCGCCTGGATCAGCGTCGCCTGGCTCTGCTGGTAATCCTTCAGCGGAACGGCCTTGCCTTCGAACAGGTCCTTGGCGCGCGTGCCCTGCAATTGCGCGAGGTCGAGCGCGGACTTCGCCTTGTTCATGGCGGTCATCGCCGCGATGAAATCGTTTTGCGCCTGAACGTTGTCAGGGGCCTCGATCACGAACAGCGGCTGGCCCTTGACGACAGTGTCGCCCGGCCGCGCCAGAACCTTGGTGACCCGGCCGGCATAGGGCGAGAACACCGGCGTCGAGCGGTCCTCATCGATCGCGATCTTGCCTTCGGTGACATGCTCGGCCCGGAACGCCAGTTCGGTGACGGGCTGAATGGTCAGGCTCGCCCATTCCGCGGGGCTCGGCGTATAGCGGTTCAATCCCTTGCGCGACTGGCTGGAAACCTCCGAATGCCCACGCTTGGCGCCCGCGAGTGGAGCGAAGCCGTAGGCGGCCGCGCCCGCCAGCGCCAACAGCGCTACCGCCACGATCCATTTCCCTCGGCTAACCATCTGCAATCGTTCGAACATTCTGTTGGACACGCAGGCTCTAGGCGACAATTTGCCTCACCTTGCGCTAATAGTGCTCATTTGGCGTTTCGCACAACATAAAAAACGCAAATGGCGCAAGGCCGGGGTTAAAGTTTGGAGAGTCCGCTTCAAGGGCCCGTGAAAATACGTGCCTGGTCCCGAGGCGGCCATTGCGGCGGATGGCTCCCGAGCGGCATCGCCGGGCGGGCCCAGAATGCCGGGGTTTTCGACAGAAGCGCCGAATGTCTGACTGACCGCAGTGCACCAAAACCCGAACCGGCATCCTCGATGAACGGCACCACCGCCTCCCCCTTCAAATCCTTGGTCGCAAGCCCGTCGGCGATCCGGCCGAGACCCCACAGCCACCGGCCGGTCTGCGCCAGCGACACCTGGACATGCCAGTTGCCGCCCTCGCGCGCCTGACGCGCCTTCGCCATCATGGCGCCGAACGCCATGAAGTAACCGGTAGCATGATCGAGCATCTGCGCCGGCAATTCCTTTGGCCCGTCAACACCCGCCGCCTGCCCCTCGGCATGGTTGAATCCGGTCGCGGTCTGCACCACCGAGTCGAAGCCGCGCCGTCCCGCCCACGGCCCGGCGTGGCCATACGCCGATAACGTGACATAAATGATACCGGGACTGATGCGGGCCGCATCGTCGGGCGAGAAACCGAGGCCTGCGATCGCGCGCGGCCGGTAGCCTTGGGAAAAAATATCTGCCTGAGCCAGCAGGTCGCGCAACACGCCACGCCCCTGCTCGCGCTTGAGTTCGACAAAACTCGTCAGCTTGCCGCGCCCGGTGTCGATGGTGAGCCAGGGAATCGCCGGCAGGTCCGGCCCGGAAACCAGCAGTACGTCGGCGCCGTGCGCCGCAAGCGTTCGTCCCGCCACGGGGCCTGCGATCACACGTGACAGGTCGAGCACGCGGATCCCAGCGAGCGGGCGTTCGCCCGCGGGCCACGGCTTTGGCGCAGCCTCGCCGATTTTCGTGATCGAGATCAGCGGCAAGCCTGCGAGCGCCTTGGCATGCGGCGTCGCCGACCATTCGTCGTGCGAGCGCATCAGCGCGACGACGCAGCCGCCGGCATAGGCTGCGGCCTCGAACGCCTCGCCGTCCCACTGCAGCAGCGCGGCCTGAACCTGTTCGCGCTCCGGCTTGCAGTTCAACACCCTGCAGACGGCATCGCGGTGATGCGGGAAGTTGGTGTGCAGCCGCACGAACCTGGCATCGCGGGTCTTGTAGATTCCGGCGATCGCATCCCAGGCCGGTGGCGGCGGCTTGCCGTCGACGCGCAGATAGCGCTCGCTCCGGCATTCGACCACGGCGTGGCGCATGTCGACGGCGACTTCCTGCGCCTGCCCGCTGCGCATTTTCCAGATCCCGGCCGCCGCCAGTCCGGTCGCGGCAATACTGACCTGCGCGGCCGCGGCGACGCGAAACGAGGACGGCAGTTGCGGCTCGTCGCCGGTCAGCGTGAGCGCGTCGAGCGCGGAATCTTCGCCACCGGCGGATGTCCAGATGTCGCGAAGAATTTCGCGGGGGCTTCTTCCTGGGCTTTGCATCAGCGCGTCTCTTCCTTAAGCCTTCAAGAAATTTCTGCCCGACCACGAGAGGAGTTGCAATGGCTGCC
>DATCXE010000098.1:0-3356 GCA_036565985.1 Bradyrhizobium sp. | reverse complement strand
CCGCCGAACTCGCGATCGACGCCGCCATTCCCCGCCCCGAGCCGGCGAACGTTCCGCCTCCCACGATCGGCGACTTCAAGATCGACACCACCGCGTCGGTGCCCGATCCGGCGAAGACGACCGCGAAGCCGAGCGAGCCTGCTTCCAGCGCGCCCGCCGCCACCGCAAAGACCACCGAACCCGACACCAAGCCGGCCGAGATCGTCACGGCGCCTGCGAGGAGCAACGACACCGCAACCACGCCGCCACCGGCTGCAAGCACGACGCCAGCGACCGCCACGGCGCCGGCGGCCGAGCCAGCCAAGGAGCCTGTGAAAGCTGCGAGCAGCGTCGCCCCGGCTGATCAGCCGGTTGCCGACAAGATTCGCGAAATGCTTGCCGCCAAATCGCTGCGCTATTTCGATCGCAAGAACGAGCGCGCGGCCGTCGAGAAATTCTATTCGGGGCGTGAGTATGCGCCGCAGTGGACCCAGGCCGGACAATTGACCGACGCCGGCAAGGGCGTGATCGCCCGCCTGAAGGGCGCCGCCGCCGACGGTCTCGATCCGGCTGAATATCCGACGCCGAATTTCGCTTCCGCCACTTCGCCGGACGAACTTGCCGAGGCCGAACTGAAACTGACCTCCAGCATGCTCGACTATGCGCGCCAGGCGCAGAGTGGCCGGATGCACTGGTCGCAGGTTTCCGCCGATATCCTCTATCCCGAGCACCCGACCGATCCTGCCGAAGTGCTGGCCAACATCTCGACCGCGAAGGACGTTTCCGCGGCGCTCGAAGGCTACAATCCGCCGCACAGGCTCTTCAAGGACCTGAAGGCGAAGCTCGCCGAGTTGCGCGGCCAGGGCGACGGACCGGTAACCCAGATTGAGCAAGGTCCCGCACTCGCCTACAAGGCCGCTACCAGGAAGCAGGCCGCGGTAGTGCCGGAAGATCCGCGCGTGCCGCAACTGCGCGCCAAGCTCGGCATCCACGAAAACGCCGGCGATACGAGGTACGACGCACAGGTCGCCGCCGCGGTGCGTAAATTCCAGGACAGCGTCGATATCAAAGCGAACGGCGTGCTCGACGACCGCACGGTGAAGGCCCTCAACAGCCCGAAGCGTGACCGGCAGATCGACCTCGTGCTCGTCAACATGGAACGCCTGCGCTGGCTGCCGCGGCAGCTCGGTGCAGCCTCGATCGGCAACGCCTACGTCGTCCTCAACGTCCCCGACTTCACGCTGAAGGTGATGCAGAACGGCCATCAGGTCTGGACGACGCGGGTGGTGACTGGAAAGCCCGGAAAGCATGCGACGCCGATGCTGACGGAGACGATGAAGTTCATCACCGTCAACCCGACCTGGAACGTGCCGCCGTCGATCATCTACAACGAATACCTGCCCGCCCTGCAGCAGGATCCGACCGTGCTGCAGCGAATGGGTCTGCGGCTTGAACGGAAGCGCGACGGCAGCATTCACATCTCCCAGCCGCCGGGCGAGGCCAACGCGCTCGGCCGCATCCGCTTCAACTTCCCGAACAAGTTCCTAGTGTATCAGCACGACACCCCGGACAAGCATCTGTTCGCCAAGGAAGAGCGCGCGTTCAGCCATGGCTGCATGCGGGTGCAGAACCCCGATCAATACGCCGCGACGCTGCTCAACATCACGATGCCGAACGAGCGCTATACGCCTGAACGGATTCGCAGCATGTACGGCCGCAGCGAGATCGATCTGAAATTCCCGACGCCGATCCCGGTCAACATCACCTACCAGACCGCGTTCGTCGATGACGCCGGCAAGCTGCAGACCCGCAAGGACATCTACGGCCGCGACGCCGTGATGCTCAACCTGCTCAAGAACAACCGCAACAAGGACCTCGAGGTCATGGTCTCCCATGCCCAGCCGAATTATGCGCGCCCGAGGGACGCGTTGCCGCCCGGCGTCAACTTCGCCAGCGACAACAGCTTCTCTTCCGGACCCAACTTCTTCGAGCGCCTGTTCGGCGGCCCATCGCAGATGACGCCGCCCGCCCCGGTCGGACGACGCCAGCAACAGCGGTTCACCCGCTAGCCGGAAACATCGTCGCCGTCAGAATTTCCCAACAAAATCAACGATCTCACCCCCTGGGCGAGATCGTTTTCGTTAACCATTATCCATCCGTGAATCGGCACCGAGCACTTTTTCGCCACAGTCGGCGCGTTAGTTAAGGATACTTGGGGGCGGGACGGTAAACCTCGGTTAACCATCCCGCTTTAAGAAAGCGTTCACCCTCTCTTTGCCGGGGTCTGCAAGAGAACTCCGTGAACGCTCGTCGATCGGGTGGGCTATCTACGTGCTGATTGGTCTCGCGCGCCAATTCAATCTGCTTGCACTGCCAAAGGCCGGATACAGATTCGGCCTGGGTTCACTATTGCTGCTCGCAGGTGCCGGCTCGGTGCATGATGCGACGGCGTTGAACGAGACCCGCACCCTCTCCTTCCACCACACGCATTCCGGCGAGGACCTCACCGTCACCTTCAAACGCGACGGCCGCTACGACGAAGAGGCGCTCAAGAAGCTCAATTACTTCCTCCGCGACTGGCGCAGCCAGGACCAGACCACGATGGATCGTCACCTGTTCGACATCCTCTGGGAAGTCTACCGCGACGTCGACGGCAGGAAGCCGATCCAGATCATCTCCGCCTACCGCTCCCCCGCCACCAACTCCATGCTCCGCCGCCGGTCATCGGGTGTGGCACGCTTCAGCCAGCACATGCTCGGCCACGCCATGGACTTCTACATTCCGGACGTGGCACTGGAGAATATCCGCGCGGCCGGCCTGCGGCTGCAGCGCGGTGGCGTCGGCTTCTATCCGACCTCGGGATCGCCGTTCGTCCATCTCGATACCGGCAGCGTCCGTCACTGGCCGCGCATGTCCCAGGAGCAACTCGCCAGGGTGTTCCCGGACGGACGCACGGTGCATTTGCCGTCCAATGGCGGTCCGATGAAGGGCTATGAGCTGGCCCGCGCCGACCTCGAACGCCGCGGCAATGGCGACAGCACCACCGTCGGTGGCAAGATGCCGAACCTGTTCGCATCGCTCTTCAAGAGCAGCAAGCAGACGACGGAAGAGGACGACGAGGGCGCCAGCGCTCCCGCCAGGAACGAGAAGCCGGCTCCGGCCAGCGTGGCCGCCGCAGCCCCTGCCAAGTCAGCCGATCCGGTTCCGACCCCGCGTGCGAAGCCGCCGATCGCAGCGACCCTCCAGCTGGCTTCGGCCGACGCCCAGATCGTGCCGGCGGCCAAAGCCAAATCTGAAGCAAGCAAGTCTGAAGCAAACAAGCCCGAAGCAAGACAGTTCGCGCAGGCTTCCATCGACAACACCGAGCCGAAGCCGCA
>DATCXE010000094.1:0-5068 GCA_036565985.1 Bradyrhizobium sp. | reverse complement strand
GCCCGCCACGAAGAAGCCGAGGCCGAGCGCCAGCATGACGATATCCAGCATGGGATGTTCCTCTGCGACGTGAAGCGCGAACCGAAGGTACGGCTATCGCGTTTGCAGGGGCTGAGGTGCCACCGTGCGCATAGGTTTTCGAGGCGGGAAGGTCAGGAAAGTTATAGGAATCTCATAAAAAATCTCACGGTCGTCCCTGCGAACGCAGGGACCCATAACCACCGAAACCAGTTTTGCGAAGGTCGTCAGCCACTCCGCCTTATCGAGAGCGCAACGCGGTATGGGTCCCGCGTTCGCAGGGACGACCGGGATCTACTTTATGAAATCTCTATTTCTCAGCGCCTCACTTCATCTCGCTTTCAAATGGCGATCTGGCCATCTTCGCTATGCGGCCAACGTTCCCGGCCGCGATCGATACGAGGTGACGCCATGTCACTACTTCTGGAAACTCCATCCGCCGACCTGGACGACCGGCTTCGCGAAGCCTGTGCGGTCACAGCCGAGTTCATGGCCGATATCGTTCGTCAGACCTGCCGGCGCTTTCCGTCGCTCGGGCAGAGCATCAAGACCGACCGCATCGAGCGGTTGATCCAGTCAGGCGCGTGGACCGACGCGTCGCTGGCGCTGATCGACCTTGAACTGCCGCAGTGGCAGGTTCGTCGCCTGGCCCATGACGATGGCGAATGGCATTGCGCGCTGTCGCGCCTGCGCGAACTGCCGGACTGGCTGGATACGCCGGTCGAAACCCATCACGCCGACCTGGCGCTTGCGATCCTGAGCGCGTTCGTCGAGGCGCAACGCGTCAGCGCGCCGCCGAACCGGACCAGCGTTCCCGCGGTGCCGCAGGACGCGAACCCGTTATACGAGCCGGTCTACAGCGACAATTTCGCGTAAGCCCGAGAAAGTGTTGCCGCTCCGGCTCCCGGAATTGCAAGCGCGATGCAACTGCCAGATTTCCCGCGAAAACTGGGATCGGCCCAGGTACTGACCCGCTTCGGCGTCCGGTTACTCGTCCTGATCGCTTTCGCAACGTTCGGCGGCATCGGCTTCGGCGGGAGCCTTGCCGCTCTGTTGTGGATGTCCACTATCCTCGGCGCCGTCGTCGCCGTCATACGACGGGAACCTCCGCTCGACGCCACGCTCAATCATTGGGATGAAACAGTGGCCTACGCCGCCATGTGCATGCTGGTCAGCGGCCTCAACCAAACGCTTTACCGGTCCGAACTTATGCAGATCCTATGAGATCGTCCTCTGGTTGCGCTCGATTTCATATCCGACCGAAACATATTGATACGAACTACCTAACCATCGGAAGGAATACCAACGTGAAACTCGTCGAACCTCCATCGTGTAGTTCTCCCTCTGCAATCGTCTTTATCGGCAGGAACAAGCGTGGCCAATGGGTCGCGCAGGAACAGAACGGTCTCTATGGCGGGCTGTTCGTCAATCGCGCGCAAGCCGTGAAATACGCGCTGTTCGAGAACGGCCATCATCCCGAAGCAATCATCGAACTGACACGCGACATCGAACTCGAGATGGGCGTCGCGCTCGCGTCCCCCGGCGCCATTCCCGCCCGACGCGTCGCGTAGCCAGCCGAACGGATATCCCTGCAAGGAAGAGAACGATGCTGCAGCCCTACTCCGTTTCCAACCGGGAACAGGTGGTCGATACCATGATCGGCCTCACGCGCCTGACAAGCCTGCATCCCGCGATCGTTGCCGGCAGCGGCAGCATGGAACTCTATCTTGCGCTGCGGCGGCGTGGCTTCCTGCGGGCAGCCCCCGTCGCAACCTGCCGGACTGCGAAAGGACAACATCCGATCGGCCTGGTCGCGGGACACAACTCCCTGCGGGCAATCGAAGCCGCGCTGGTCCAACTGTCGCCATTCCTCGGCGCCAGCGCCGCCGTGGCCGTCCTGATCGACTCGCGGGAAATCGGCGCCGGCCTTCGAATCCGGGGAAAGCTGGAGCAGATGGGCTTCCGGATCGAAGCCGGTGTCCGGTGCCCGCAGGGGCTCGTGCTTTCCGCCATCCGCCACGGCTTTGGCCAGATGGAAAAGGCAGCGTGATATTCCGATGACGTCAATTTCGACTCCCGCCACCTGGCTGACGGGCTATATACCGGACATTCCCACGCCGTTCGATAGACGTGGCGACGTGGATCTCGCAGCCTTCGCGATGCTATGCGAGCGCCAGATCGACGCCGGCGTCACCGCCATCCTGCTCAGCGAGACCGGCGGCGAAGCCTCGACGCTGACGCCCGCGGAACAAGGCGACATCATACGCACGGCCGTCGACACGGCGCGGGGCCGCGTCCGCGTCATCGCCGGCGCCGTATCCAATTCGACCAGCCAGGCGATCGAACTGGCGCAGCGCGCCGAAGCGGCCGGCGCCGATGCGGTGCTTTCGGTGGTGCCTTACTACAACAGACCGATGCAGGCGGGAATCCAGGCGCATTTCAGGGCGATCGCAATCTCGACCGCGCTGCCGATCATCCTGCACGACATTCCATCCCGGACCATGCGAGAGTTGTCCGACGACACGCTGCTGCGGCTTGCCAGTTCGAGGCGCTTCATCGGACTGAGGGATGGAACTGGCGACATCACGCGCCTGCTGCGCTTGCGGGCGCTGCTCCCGCCGGAGTTCCGACTATTGTCCGGAGACGACGCAACGGCCCTGCCCTACGTCGCCAATGGCGGCGACGGGTGCATGTCCATTGTCTCGAACGTCGCACCGGAATTGTGTCAGGCCCTTTTTTCCAACTGCAGGCTGGCGCGGCCGCAGACAGCGCGATACCTGCACGACCGGCTGGTGCCGCTGACGGCCGCCCTGATGAAGGAAAGTCCGGCGGCTCTGAAATACGCGCTTTTCCTGCTCGGCTTCATGTCGCCGGCCACCCGCCTGCCGATCGTTGAACTGACCGAGGCCGCGAAGGCGGAGGTCGCAAGCGCGATCGCGGAAGTCGGCGACGAGGATATCGCCTGTCTGGTCGAGCGCTGGGCCGGCCCTCCCCTTTACGAGGATTCCGTGACGCAATCGTAGGCGCTGGTGCAGATGAATTGCAGCTTTCATGGGATGGAGCGGCTTGCCGGCACGTTGCGCGCGTGGCACCTGGCGATCCTGCGCTATGCCGTGACGCTGGATAACGCCGACCGGTTGGCTGTTTTCGGGATCGCCCGCGAAATCGACGGGCTCTATCCGCGCCATGACGGCACGGCGGACTTCGAGTTCTTTCGCCGCACCAGCACGGATCTTTGCGCCGCGATCCCGCGACGGGACGAACACGCCGCCGCGCTCCTGCAGCAGTATCTGGCCCGGATCGACGATGACCGTCTCAGGCGGACCTTTGCAGCCGCAATCGACGCCCGTCAGCCGGCCGTAGCTCCGATTAGCCGGCCCGCGCGATCGCGCAGTGATCTCTGGAAGGGCCTCGCCTCCCGCGGTACTCGTTGAAGGCGAGACGTCACGACGCGTACCGTCCGTTGCCTTACGTGCCGGCCGACGCGCGGTCAGGGAAATGCTTTTCCCGCCATTTCGGTCCGGGGCCGCGCATGTAGTGATCCTCGGGGTGATATCGCTTGACCGGCCGATCTCCGGACAGATCGAACAACATCACCAACGACCTGATGGCTCGGAGCAGCGAGACGAGTGCGATCGCCTTCATTGTGAAGGCTCCGTGGATTTGCGCACCACCCAATCGCTGTGGTGTGAGTCGGGGCGAATGCAGCGGAACTCGAGCTCGCGCTCTATGCGGCGCATCTTCGAATTTCCAATGGCCTCGATCAGGGTTTTCAGCCAACCGTTGACGCGCCTGAACGCCCTGCTCTTCCCGTGGCCGTGCTTCACTCGCGACCGGCCAAACCGGTAATCTTTTGCCGCATGCTGCCGCGCAGTCAGGTTCGATCGATAGCTGTCGTCGTAACTGGAATCATGGAGCTCCTCCTGACCGGTAAGCAAGCGAGACATCGTGCACCTCCATCGTCCGCCGCATCGCGAGCGATTGAAGCGAAGGTGCTGACGACCGCATAGGAAATCGAGACGACACCTTCCCTTCTCTCATAGGCGCGGCATAAAGGCCGGCGTCGGCGGCGGTTCGCTCATTGATCTCTTATGCGATGCGGTCTCGGCCCATCATTCCTGTGGTGTTACCGGCACATCATCGTCACCAGATTGTCGGGAGGCCGCGAAGGCTGCGATCACCTTTGATACCAGGCACCGTGCCGCCGGACGGCTGGAGGCCGTGCTGCCAGCACCGCCCGGTGCCGGCATTCGAACCCGCTCTCTATTCAACGACAAAGCGAGAGCCGGCCGACGCTACTTACGCGCACCGCTCAACGATCAGGCGCATTGCCCGCTCGCGGGTTCTTTCTGCTGGCGCGGAGCACCGTCGGCGGCGTCATCGCTTTGAGGACAGCGATCTCTTTGTCGAGCATGTCTTATTCACGCGGTGAGCAAGTGCCACCCGAATGACAAAGACCAGCCCCGGATTTCGCTGCGCTCCATCCGGGCTATGCGCTGGGCCGCCTACTCCGCCGCCGATTGCAGCTCCGCTTTTTCGGCGCGCACGGCGCAGAACTTGAATTCGGGGATCTTGCCGAACGGATCGAGCGCCGGGTTGGTGAGCAAGTTCGCCGCCGCCTCCGCGTAGCAGAACGGCATGAACACCATGTTCTCAGGCACGTCCCGGTCGGAGCGCACCTTGACCTCGACGGCGCCGCGGCGCGTCTCCAGCCTGATGAAATCGCCGGGCCAGACGCTTAGGCGCCGCATGTCCTTTGGCGACATGAACGCCACCGCCTCCGGCTCGATCTGGTCGAGCACGCTGGCGCGCCGGGTCATCGAGCCGGTGTGCCAATGTTCCAGCACGCGGCCCGTCGACAGCACCATCGGATATTCGGCGTCGGGCACCTCGTCGGGCGCGATCACCTTGGCGGGGACGATCTTGCCGCGACCGCTGGCGGTCGGGAAACCGGTGGTGAAGATGATCTCGTTGCCGGGCTTGTTGGGATCGTCGACCGGATAGGTCACCGCGCCCTCGCGCACCAGCCGGTCCCAGGTGATGTTCTTCA
>DATCXE010000084.1:0-4174 GCA_036565985.1 Bradyrhizobium sp. | reverse complement strand
CGCTGCGGTTCGCCTCCGCCGCCGCGGCGCTGAAATGCACCCGGTTCGGCGGCGCCTTCGCGGCCCCGCAACGTGCTGAAGTTGAAGAGCTTTTGGGTCAGGGCCAGACAGGTACCAAGACACCGGCAGCACAATAACCAGGCTTGCCATAGAAGAATTTTCTATATACTAGGGTATCAACCCATAGGTATGGAACATTCTTCTCATGACCGACCTAGCTATTCAGCTGCCTGAAGCCAACCGCCGCCTCGACGCCATCGATCGGAAGATCCTGACCGTGCTGCAGGAGGATGCCTCACTGTCGGTCGCCGAGATCGGGGACCGCGTCGGGCTGTCGTCGACGCCGTGCTGGAAGCGCATCCAGCGGCTGGAGGCCGACGGCGTCATCCTGCGTCGGGTGGCGCTGGTCGACCAGAACAAGATCGGGCTCGGTATCTCGGTCTTCGTCTCCGTCGAGAGCTCCGATCATTCCGAGGCCTGGCTGAAGACCTTCGCCAGTGCCGTCAGCGCCATGCCCGAGGTAATGGAATTCTACCGGATGGCCGGCGACGTCGATTACATGCTGCGCGTCGTGGTCGCCGACATGGCAAGCTACGACGTGTTTTACAAGAAACTGATCAGCGCCGTACCCCTGAAGAACGTCACCTCGCGCTTTGCGATGGAGAAGATCAAGTCGGTCACCGCGCTGCCGGTGCCGGCGGCCTAGGCAAAATACGCAGTACCACGGACGACTTTCGTTACCGAACGTTAGCTCTATTCTCCTAATCATGGGGGATGGGTCAGACACACATCGCAATCAACCGCCGTTGGCCGGCCTGGCTTAACGCCGCGCTGTTGCTGACCGCGAGCTTCATCGGCATTGCAGGGCTGTCTTTTCAGGCCCGCCCCGGCGCCGAGATCGTGGCCGTGGCATTTCCGGTCTGGTGGGACTCCCAGCAGGCCTTCACGGCCGCCGCTTCAGCCAATGCCACCATCGTCCGCGTGACCGCCGTCCCATCGCTGCTGGTGGTGCGGCCCGACGGTCATGAGGGATTGTCACGGCTGCAGGCGGCCGGAGCCTGGTTCACTGTCGATCCGCAAGCGATCGCCGCCTGTTTCACAAAAGTCATATAGGGGATTCGAGCATGACGACCGCCAACCGTGACCTTGAGGCATTGCGCGAGACCGCGAGCAAGACGCTGATCGTCCTGCTTTGGCTGCATGTCCCTGTCGCCGCCGCCATCGGAATGTTGCGCGGGGCCGACTGGACGATCCCGACCTTGTTCACCGTGGTGCTGGCTGCCGCTGCGACGTTTTCGTGGCGCACCGCAGGCAACGGACTGTCGACCCGGCTCATCGTCGCCGTCGCGGCAATGGGCGGTGTGGCCGTGTTCGCCTCGCAGATGTCGGGACATCCCTGGCAGATCGACCTGCATATGTACTTCTTCGCGACCCTGGCCTGCCTCGTCGCCTATTGCGACTGGCGGCCGATCATCGCCGGCACGCTCGCGGTCGCGCTGCATCATTTGATCCTCAACTTCATCGTTCCTGCCACCATTTTTCCTGGCGGTACCGACCTCGGCCGCGTCGTTCTTCACGCCGTCATTCTGATCATGGAAGCCGGCGTCCTGATCTGGCTCGCTTTCCAGCTCGAGCAGCTGTTCGCGACCACGGCTGAAAAAACCGCGGAAGCCGATGCGGCCAACGCCGCCCAGGCCCGCGCCCATGCCGAGCACAGCGAAGCCGAACGGCGGGTCAAGCTGGAGGCCGATGCCGCGATGCGCAGCCTCGCCGACGATTTCGAACGCAAGATCGGCCATATCGTGCAGGCCGTCACGGTCGCCGCCGGCGAAATGCAGGGCATGTCGTCGTCCATGAGCCGCAGCAGCGAGGAAACGGCGCGGCAAACCGAAGCGGCCGCGGCCGCATCGACGCAGGCGTCAGTCAATGTCGGCACGGTCGCGGCCGCAGCCGAGGAACTGACCGCCTCGATCAGCGCGATCGCCAACCAGGCCACGCGCTCTGCTGAAGTTGCCGGCAAGGCCGCCGAGGAAGCGCGCCGCACCAATGCTGTGGTCGAGGGGCTCGCCAGCGGCACCCAGAAGATCGGCGAAGTGGTGACGCTGATCCAAAGCATTGCCAGCCAGACCAACCTCTTGGCGCTGAACGCCACCATCGAAGCGGCGCGCGCCGGCGAGCATGGCCGCGGCTTTGCCGTGGTGGCGAGCGAAGTGAAGGCGCTGGCCAATCAGACCGCGAAGGCGACCGAGGAAATTTCCGCGCAGATCCAGGACATTCAAACCGCCACCGGCGAAGCCGTCACGGCGATCCAGGCGATCGGCGGCACCATCGCCGAGATCAACGAGATCTCCGGCGCGATCGCAGCCGCCGTCGAACAGCAGGGCTCAGCCACCAGCGAAATATCAGGCAATGTGCAACAGGCGGCCAACGGCACCCGCGAGGTCAGCGACAACATCACCGGCGTGGCGCGCGCCTCAGGCGAAGCCGGCGCCGCCGCCTCGAAACTGCTGAACGCCGCGAATGGATTGTCGTCGCAATCCGAGCAGCTCAGGGGCGCCGTCGACGGCTTCCTGGGTTCGATTCGCGCGGCGTAGCAAATCAGCCGCTGCCACTTCATGTCGTCATACGCGGGCTTGACCCGCGTATGACGACACTGAACTTCAAATCTTCTGATTGTACTCGCCGACTTCCGGATGCGTGCGCAGCACCTGGTCCATCGCCTCGAACATGTCGCGCATGCGCTGCTCGGAAACCGGGCTCTCGACCACCACCACCAGCTCCGGCTTGTTGGATGAGGCCCGCACCAGGCCCCAGCTGCCGTCCTCGACGGTGACACGCACGCCGTTGACGGTGACGAGGTCGCGGATTTTCTGGCCCGCAACCTTGCCGCCCGCCTTCTGCAACGCCTCGAAGTGCTTCACCACGGCATCCGCAACGCCGTATTTGGTCTCGTCGGCGCAATGCGGCGACATCGTCGGCGACGACCAGGTTTTCGGCAGCGCATCCTTCAGATCGGCCATCGACTTGCCAGGCGCGCGGTCGAGCATCTCGCAGATCGCAATCGCCGAAACCAGGCCGTCGTCATAGCCACGGCCGAACGGCTTGTTGAAGAAGAAGTGCCCTGATTTCTCGAAGCCCGCCAGTGCGCCCATCTCGTTGGTGCGGCGTTTCATGTAGGAATGGCCGGTCTTCCAGTAGGCGGTCTTTGCGCCCTGCTTCTGCAATATCGGGTCGGTCACGAACAGTCCGGTCGATTTCACGTCGACCACGAACTGCGCATCCTTGTGGATCGCCGACATGTCCCGCGCCAGCATGACGCCGACCTTGTCGGCGAAGATTTCTTCCCCGGTGTTGTCGACCACGCCGCAGCGGTCGCCGTCGCCGTCAAAACCCAGGCCGACGTCGGCCTTGTGCTCGAGCACCGCATCGCGGATCGCGTGCAGCATTTCCATGTCTTCGGGGTTCGGATTGTATTTCGGGAAGGTGTGATCGAGCTCGGTGTCGAGCGGGATCACTTCGCAACCGATCGCTTCCATCACCTGCGGCGCGAACGCGCCCGCGGTGCCGTTGCCGCAGGCGACCACGACCTTCAGCTTGCGCTTGAGCTTGGGGCGCTTGGTGAGATCGGCGATGTAGCGTGCGGGAAAATTCTCGTGGAATTGGTAGGAGCCGCCGGTCTTGTTCTTGAAATCGGCGTTGAGCACGATTTCCTTCAGCCGCGTCATCTCGTCGGGGCCGAAGGTGAGCGGACGGTTGGCGCCCATCTTGACGCCGGTCCAGCCGTTGTCGTTATGCGACGCCGTCACCATCGCGACGCAGGGCACGTCGAGATCGAACTGAGCGAAATAGGCCATCGGCGTCACCGCCAGGCCGATGTCGTGCACCTTGCAGCCCGCCGCCATCAGGCCGGAAATCAGCGCGTATTTGATCGAGGCCGAATAGCCGCGAAAATCATGGCCGGTGACGATCTCCTGTTTGACGCCGAGTTCCGCGATCAGCGCGCCGAGCCCCATGCCCAGCGCCTGGATGCCCATCAGGTTGATTTCCTTCTCGAACAGCCAGCGCGCATCATATTCGCGAAAGCCGGTCGCCTTGACCATCGGCCCGGATTCGAAGGCATAGGTATTGGGAACCAGCGCGGGTTTCGGCTTCGGGAACATAAGGCGGCCTTGTC
>DATCXE010000080.1:0-2698 GCA_036565985.1 Bradyrhizobium sp. | reverse complement strand
CCGGTCCGGCGGGTGGCGGTGCTGCCGCCGCTCCGGCTGAAGAGAAGACCGAGTTCACCGTCGTTCTCGCCGCTGCCGGCGACAAGAAGATCGAAGTCATCAAGGAAGTCCGCGCCATCACCGGCCTGGGCCTCAAGGAAGCCAAGGACCTCGTCGAAGGCGCGCCCAAGCCGGTCAAGGAAGGCGTGAACAAGGACGAGGCCGACAAGCTCAAGGCCCAGCTCGAAAAGGCTGGCGCCAAGGTTGAGCTGAAGTAACGCGAGTTACTTCGGCGAAATCCCCGGACAAGCGAGGCGCAAGCCGAGTGCGATCCGGGGATCTGCCAAGGATAGAACTTGTGCGATGGGGTAACCCGGAGCATAGCGTACACAGAAAAGTGTGGGGATTCGCGGGGTTAGCCCCTCGAATCTCCACGATTACGCCCCATATCGGGGCGGCAGCAGGAAAATACGGTAGGCGGTGGGAACGGCAGGGTTCCCTGCGTAAGCCGTTGGGAGACAGTCAAATTTCGGGCTTTTTCAGTCCGTGAAGCGATAGGTTGAGACGGGCGGGTGCAGTGATGCGCCCCGCGCGTCGTTTTGCGTTTGGATGGTCCGGAGAACGGATTCAGGACTGAATTCCTGAAATTGGGCTTTGTTCCTTTCGAGCGATTCGAAGATTCAACCCGGGGGCGATGGCAGTCGCGCTTCGGATGGTTCGCCCAAAAGGGCGACGAAAATGAGAGGCCACGATGGCGCAGCAGACATTCACAGGTCGCAAACGCGTTCGCAAGTTCTTCGGACACATCAAGGAAGTCGCCGAGATGCCGAACCTCATCGAGGTTCAGAAGGCGTCCTACGACCAGTTCCTGATGGTCGACGAACCCACAGGCGGCCGGCTGGACGAGGGCCTGCAGGCGGTGTTCCGTTCGGTGTTCCCGATCTCGGACTTCTCGGGCACCTCGATGCTGGAATTCGTCCGCTACGAATTCGAGCCGCCGAAATACGACGTCGACGAGTGCCGCCAGCGCGGCATGACCTATGCTGCGCCGCTGAAGGTGACGCTGCGCCTGATCGTGTTCGATATCGATGAGGAAACCGGCGCCAAGTCGGTGAAGGACATCAAGGAGCAGGACGTCTACATGGGCGATATCCCGCTCATGACCATGAACGGCACCTTCGTCGTCAACGGCACCGAGCGCGTCATCGTCTCCCAGATGCACCGTTCGCCCGGCGTGTTCTTCGACCACGACAAGGGCAAGACCCATTCGTCCGGCAAGCTGCTGTTTGCCGCGCGCGTGATTCCGTATCGCGGTTCCTGGCTCGACATCGAGTTCGACGCCAAGGACATCGTGTTCGCGCGTATCGACCGCCGCCGCAAGATCCCGGTGACGTCGCTGATGTTCGCGCTCGGCCTCGATGGCGAAACCATCCTGTCCACGTTCTACAAGAAGATCAATTACAAGCGCACCAAGGATGGCTGGCGCGTGCCGTTCGATGCCGGCCGTTTCCGCGGCTACTCGACCATCAACGACCTGATCGACGCCGACACCGGCAAGGTCGTGCTCGAAGCCGGCAAGAAGCTCACCGTGCGCGGTGCGCGTCAGATGCAGGAAAAAGGCCTCAAGGCGCTCCGCCTGTCGGATGAGGAACTGATCGGCAATTATCTCGCCGAGGACCTCGTCAATCCGAAGACCGGTGAAATCTACGCCGAAGCGGGCGAGGAACTGACCGAGAAGTCGCTGAAGGCGCTGAACGAGCAGGGCTACAAGGAACTGCCGCTGCTCGACATCGACCACGTCAATGTCGGCGCCTACATCCGCAACACGCTGCATGCCGACAAGAACATGACGCGTGAAGACGCGCTGTTCGACATCTATCGCGTGATGCGTCCCGGCGAGCCGCCGACGATCGATTCGGCCCAGACCATGTTCCAGTCGCTGTTCTTTGACAGCGAGCGCTACGACCTGTCCGCGGTCGGCCGCGTCAAGATGAACATGCGCCTCGAACTCGACGCGCCCGATACCCATCGCACGCTGCGCAAGGAAGACATCCTGGCCGTCATCAAGACGCTGGTCGACCTGCGCGACGGCAAGGGCGAGATCGACGACATCGACCATCTCGGCAACCGCCGTGTGCGCTCGGTCGGCGAACTGATGGAGAACCAGTACCGCATCGGCCTGCTGCGCATGGAGCGCGCGATCAAGGAGCGCATGTCCAGCGTCGACATCGACACCGTGATGCCGCAGGACCTGATCAACGCCAAGCCGGCGGCTGCCGCGGTGCGCGAATTCTTCGGCTCCTCGCAGCTGTCGCAGTTCATGGACCAGACCAACCCGCTGTCGGAGATCACCCACAAGCGTCGTCTGTCGGCGCTCGGACCGGGCGGTCTGACCCGCGAGCGTGCCGGCTTCGAGGTGCGCGACGTGCATCCGACGCATTACGGCCGCATCTGCCCGATCGAAACGCCGGAAGGCCCGAACATCGGCCTGATCAACTCGCTGGCGACGTTCGCGCGCGTCAACAAATACGGCTTCGTCGAAACCCCTTATCGCAAGGTCAAGGACGGCCGCGTCACCGACGAGGTCGTTTATCTCTCGGCGATGGAGGAGGGCCGTTATCGCGTGGCGCAGGCCAACGTGCCGCTCGATGCCAAGGGCCGCTTCACCGAGGACCTGATCATCTGCCGTCACGCCGGCGAAG
The DNA here is from genome assembly GCA_036565985.1 of Bradyrhizobium sp. GTDB lineage: Bacteria > Pseudomonadota > Alphaproteobacteria > Rhizobiales > Xanthobacteraceae > Bradyrhizobium. The sequence continues at coordinate 17 of DATCXE010000080.1, read as the reverse complement.
TGCTGCCCATTACGCCC
>DATCXE010000074.1:0-4645 GCA_036565985.1 Bradyrhizobium sp. | reverse complement strand
AGCAGCCCCTATTATTACGACGACGGATATTACGACGACGATGGTGTGGTTGCCGTATCGCCCGCGCCGGCCGACGGCGATTCCGTGGCGTATTGCATGCAGCGATTCAAGTCCTACGACCCGGCGTCGGGGACCTATCTCGGCTACGACGGGAAGCGGCACCCCTGCCCGTAACGGCATGATTTCGTGATCCCGAAGGGCGGCGCATCCGGTGCGCCGCCCTTTTCTCTTGCGCGAGGCGAACTACGAGCGCAGCGCAACCGCGACCCCGCCGAGCGTGACGACCAGCGCGACCAGTTCGCGCAGACCCAGCGGCTCGTGCAGCATCGCGGCCGCTGCGAGTACGCCGATGACCGGCACCAGCAAGGTGCCGATCGAGGCGGTTGCGACCGGCAGCCGTTCCAGGGCCGCAAACCAGCACACGTAGCAGAGGCAGAACTGGATCAGCGTCATATAGAGCAGCGACGCCCAGCCGACCGATGACAGCGCCGCCAGTTGCGGCTGTTCGACGGCGAGCCCGACCAGGGCAATCGGCAGGCAGCCGAGGCCGATCTGCCAGGTCGCCAGCGACAATGGCGGCATCGCCAGCGGGAAATGCTTGGTCAGCACGGCGCCGAGCCCGACGCACACCGCACCTGCGAGCGCGAATGCGATGCCGGGCAGCTTCTCGATGCTGGCCTCGAAGCCGTTGCCGCCGATCAGCACGGCGATCCCGGCGAGAGCGACCGTGAGCGAAATGCCCCGCACCGGCGAAAGCCGTTCGCCGAGTATGGGCCAGGCCAGGAACGCCACCCAGACCGGGATCGAAATGCCGAGCACGGCGGCCTCGCTGGCGCTGAGCCACAACAGCGCGAGCCCCATGAAGGCAACCCAGCTGCCGATCGTCAGCATCGAGACCAGCAGCAGCCGCAGCCACATCGCCCGAGGGACGCTCAGCTTCTCGTGCCGTGCCAGCGCGAACAACGCCAGCGCCGCAGCACCGACGATGCCGCACAGGCCGCGCGAAGACAATGGCGGCCATTCCGTCAGCAGATGTTTCATGATCGGGAAGTTGAGGCCCCACCCCACCGACGCGACCGCAAGCAAGGCGAGCCCGAACGGCGACAATCGGCCGCGTCCCGGGTGACTGAGTGAAGACATGGCAGGCCCGGATCCGCAACCCTGGGTGTATTTGTTCTTGTTCTAAACGAGGCGCAACGGAATCGCGCACTGCAATCCACGTATGCACTTTATCATACAGACGATCTGTCGGCTTTTCGACTTAATCGTCGCATGGGATGTGCGAGTCGCCTGGTGCCACCCTTGGAAGAAGGAATTATTGTGCCGCGCGTTCTCGTGGTCGATGACGACCCGCTGGTTTGCAAGACCATCGAGGTTTGTCTGACGCGCAAGGGTTTCGAGGTCACCGTTGCCGACGGCGGTGAATCGGGCATGCGCGCGCTCGAAGCCGGCGATTTCGACGTGATGCTGATCGACGTCTTCATGCCGCACATGCGCGGCTTCGAATCGATCAGGATGTTCCACGAGCGCAGGCCGGACGTGCCTGTCGTCGCGATGTCGGGCTACGCCTTCGCCAACGCCGAGCGCGCGCCGGATTTCCTGCGGATGACCATCGAACTCGGCGCGGCATGCTGCCTGCGCAAGCCGTTCACGCCGGACGCGCTGTTGACCGTCGTCAATCAATGCATCACCAGTCCGGAAGCTTCCGCGCGCCTCTCGAAATGAAATAACAAGTCGCAATGCCTTCGCAGCGAATCATTCTCGGAATCGGCCTCGCTATCCTTCTCGTCATTGGCGCCGCCTCGATCGGTCTGGACATCAAGTCGCGGCCCGATACCGCTTCCGTCGACCATGCGCTCGCGGTGCTCAGCAAGATTTCGGACATGCGGCCGCTGCTGCACCGCGCCGAAAGCACGGCACGCTCCTTCGCCCTCACCGGCGACCAGAAATTCGCCACGGAATATCAGCATACCAGCGGCGCGATCCTGCCGGCGCTGGACCGCCTGATCGAGACCGTCCATGGAAGTCCCGGCGAGCAGCGCCTGATCGAAGATACCAGGGCGCTGGTGGAGCGCCAGATCGCCTTCAATAGCGAGTTGATCAGGCTGCGCAATGCCGGCGACGACGCCGGCATCGTGGCGCTCGTCAGCCGGGAAGATCGCGCGACAACCGCCGCGATTGCCGGCAATCTCGAAAAGGCGGTAGCGGAAGCGCGCAGGCAGCTCGCGGCCAGGCGCGCCGAATCGGAGGTCAGCGCACGCGTCCTGCTGGCGATCGATCTTGCCGGCGTCGCGCTGATCCTGATCCTCGCCGCAGCCCTCGTGGCATCCAGCCGCCGCTCGCGGCGCGAATTGCAGGACTCCCTCTCCGCCACCAAGGCGACCAACGAGGCGCTGGAGGCGGCCGTCGCCGAGCGCACCGAGCATCTGGTTGCCGCGCATGCGGAGCTCAGGCATTCGGCCGCGGTGCTGCAGAGCACCTTTCACAGCATGGCGGAGGCGGTACTCGTCCTCGATCCCGAGGGAGACATCCTGCTTGCCAATCCGGCGGCCGAGACGATGCTGCGCTACCGGCGAGGCATGAACGTCCGGCAACTGGCAAGCCTGAGCGTCGCCTATCATGCCGACGGCGTGACGCTCCTGCAACCGAAGGACATGCCTTCGGCGCAGGTGCTGCGCGGCGAGCCGTTCGACGAACAGGAATTCTTCATCCGTCCCGCCGACGACCGCGCTCCGATGCATCTCGTGGTCAGCGGCCGGTCGCTGCGCGACACCTCGGGCGCCATAGCCGGCGCGGCGCTGGTCTACCACGACATCACCGCCTGGCGCGAAACCGAACACAAGCTTTTGCAATCGCAGAAGCTGGACGCGATCGGCAAGCTCACCGGCGGCGTCGCGCACGACTTCAACAACATGCTGACCGTGATCACCGGCACCACCGAAACGCTGGTCACGAGCCTCAAGGATCAGCCGGCGCTGCAGAAGACGGCCGAACTGATCGACCAGGCGGCGGAACGCTGCAGCGAGCTGATCCAGCATTTGCTCGCCTTCGCCCGCCGCCAGCCGCTGCGCCCGCGCAATGTCGACATCAACGGCACCGTGCTCGATATCGCAAGGCTGCTTCGTCCGACGCTCGGCGAGCAGATCGAGGTCAACTCGATCCTCGAGCAGGAAGTGGCGACCGCCCATATCGACGCCTCGCAGCTTGCCAACTCCGTGCTCAACATGGCGATCAACGCGCGCGACGCGATGCCGAACGGCGGCAAGCTGCTGCTGGAGACGCGCAACGTCGTGCTCGACGAAGCCTACGCGCAGGCCAATCCCGACGTGCGGCCCGGCCCTTACGTGATGCTTGCGGTGAGCGACACCGGCACCGGCATGTCTCCGGAAATACAGGACAAGGTGTTCGAGCCGTTCTTCACCACCAAGGAAGTCGGCAAGGGCTCGGGCCTCGGGCTGAGCATGGTCTACGGCTTCGTCAAGCAGTCGGGCGGGCACATCCGGATCTACAGCGAGGTCGGCCACGGCACCACGATCAAGCTTTATCTGCCGCCGGCCGAGGGCCAGGCCGAGGTAGCCGCTGCCCCCACGGCGCCGCTCGCACACGGCAACGAGACCATCATGGTGGTGGAAGACGACGCGCTGGTGCGCAACTTCGTCACTTCCCAGTTGCAGAGCCTCGGCTACCGGACGCTCGCCGCCGCCGACGGACCGTCGGCGATGAAGATGACCGAAAACGGCCAGCCGTTCGATCTCCTGTTCACCGACGTCATCATGCCCGGCGGCATGACCGGACGGCAACTCGCCGAACAGGTCGCGACACGCCGGCCCGGCATCAAGGTGCTCTATACGTCAGGCTACACCGACAACGCGATCGTGCATCAGGGCCGCCTCGACCCCGGCGTGCTGCTGCTAACCAAGCCCTATCGCAAATCCCAACTGGCCGACATGATCCGCCGCGCGCTGAACGGCGGTGCGGCGTAAGCAGCCATCACCAGGTTCCGGTCCAGCCGGGCCGAACGCGCCTTCGCCACATGACGAACAACAGATACAGCAGAACCTATAAGATCAGCGAGAGCCACGACACGACATCCCACCATCCATCGCCGAGAAGCGCCGCAACAAGGCCGACGATGCTCAACACGCCGACGACGATCGGGACAGCAAAAAGCTGTCCAGGCGTTCGATGATTTCTCACGACAAACCATCAAGACGACATGAGGGGAGCATCGGCCGCGGAGCCTTGCGCGATGGCACGATCGACGCTGACGCCGGCCTTGCGCCGGCGCAGCCAGAGGCAGCCAGAGATAGACGCCCGTCCCCAGGACGATGATCGTCAGCACGTCGAGCACGGGGCGCCCCAAAGCCGGCACTGTCACTGAAGGACGGCGTGCCGAGAAACCCCGGCGGGTTGTTGCCGGCAGCATCCTATGCCACCATCCATTATTGGGTTTGGTGATTTATGGATGCCTATGCCGAGTCGGAAATTTGCCTGGGAGAAGCTATCGGATGAACAGTTGCTCGAGCAACGCTTCAGCAGTCTGAAGCTTACGGTCGATGGCACCTGGCTCGAGGATTGTCTCGGCAATCTGCATGAAGAGCTTCAGGCGCGGGACATCCGGCTGCGGCCGCACGCCTGGATATCG
>DATCXE010000068.1:0-16983 GCA_036565985.1 Bradyrhizobium sp. | reverse complement strand
GAGTTCGGTCAGTCCCACCGGCCGCAGCTTTTCCAGCACCCGCCGATTGGTCTGCTGCAAGGCATTGACCTGTTCCAATATGGCACTGCCGTGCTTTCGCGTAGCCTCCGCACCCGGCGCCCCACCGTCGGCCAATCGCGTCAGTGCGCTGGCATGGGCTCGCAAGGCAAATAGATAAGGCCCGAATTCATCATGCAGTTCGCTTGCAATTTCCTTGCGTTCGACGTCCTGCAGCGAAACGATGCGCTCTGCGAGGCGCCGCTTGTCGTCAACCGCGTTGCCCAGCGTCGCCGCCAGGTGATTGAGCTTGTCGCAAATCGCGGTGAGTTCCGGCGGGCCATCCGGCTTCACCCGCGTGTCGTAGCCGCCGGCTTCGATCTTCGTCATCGCCTCCGAAAGCGTCCGGATCGGTGCGAGCGCCCTGCTGACGACCCTGGTCGTAATGAGAAAAAGAACCAGCGCGATCGCGGCGCCGATCTGGAGCTGGGTGATGATTCCATCCCAGATCTCGGCCATCTCGTCGTTCGGATGCGAGGTGATCTGCAGCGAACCCGGCTTTCCCCTGATCGAGATCGGCACGTTCACCGTGGTCTTTTCGGGGTGGACCAGCGCGACAAACCATGCCGGTGGCGGGCGTGCATCGGCATTGCCGTCGTCCGCTGTCCCCGATCTCTCGACCGCCTCACCCTGGCGCGTGATACTGACGTGGCGCAGCCGGTTGAGGTCGCGGACAATCTGATCCAGCCGCGCTTCGGGGTCCGGCGCCTCGTTCAATCCTGCAACGATCGTCTCGACGAATTCACGCGCCAGCCGGACGACGCTTTGATCTTCGGCCTGGACACGGGGCCCGGCCTCGAGCACGAGCCGTGTCACGTTGACGGCCAGGCCGAGCATGAGCACAAGCGCGAGCAGCAGGTTGATCCGGGCGCGCAAGGAAAGCTTTTGCCACATGGGATTTGTCCAGGAGTGAACTGGCTCTTGTCCGAGAGCGAAATCGTCTTCAGTTCCCCATCGCGGGGAGCGTTGACAGATAAAATAGGCGTCTATCTAATCAAAGCGTACAGCAACACCGCCTGGGTTGCATGGCTATCGACGGCAAGTGTCGCGCCGGTGCCTGCGCTTCATCCGATGCGGCGGTGCAGCAACGGGATTGGTGCGGCGTGTTCGGGGATCGGTATCAATGCGCGTTCTGATCGTTGACGATCATCGCATCGTTGCTTCGGGCTGCCGCGCCCTGTTCGCGGACGACCCCGAGATCGACATACTGGAAGCCTCCGACGCGGAAAGCGGCGAGCGCGTGTTCGACGAGCAGCATCCGGATATCTGCGTGCTCGATATCAACCTGCCGACGGTGTCCGGGTTTGAACTGGCGCGGCGCATCCTCGGGCGCGATGCGTCGGCGCGGATCATCATGTTCAGCATGAACGATGACCCGGTGTTCGCCGCGCGCGCCATCGAGGTCGGCGCCAAGGGTTATGTCTCCAAGACCGGCGATCCGCAGGACCTCGTCGAGGCGATCCGGGAAGTCGCAAAGGGCGGCGCCTATCTGCCACCGGCGATGGCACGAAGCATCGCGTTCTCGAGACCTTCGATCGCCCAGAGCCCGCTTTCACGACTGACCGCGCGCGAGATGGAAATCCTGCGCCTGCTCAGCGCGGGAAAGAGCCTGTCCGAAATCGCGTGGCTGGTCCATTCTTCCTACAAGACGGTCGCCAACACCTCCTCGATCATGCGCCAGAAACTCGGCGTGCGGACATCGGCCGAACTGGTGCGGCTGGCCATCGAGAACCGCGTGGCCTGAGATGCCGCGGCGCGGTGCTGGAGTGCTCTGGTCATGACAATGCAAACCGTTTCCCTCAACAAATCGCACGGCGGTGTGCAGGGCGTTTACAGGCACGCCAGCGACGAAACCGGGACCGACATGACCTTTTCGGTCTACGTCCCTCCCCATCCTGACGGAGCAAGGCTCCCGGTCGTCTGGTATCTGTCGGGACTGACCTGCCCCCACGCCAACGTCACGGAGAAAGGCGAATTCCGCAGCGCCTGCGCCGAACTCGGATTGATCTTCGTCGCGCCCGACACCAGCCCGCGCGGCGAAAAGGTGCCGGGCGATCCCGCCGGCGCCTACGATTTCGGGCTCGGCGCCGGCTTCTACGTCGACGCAACGCAGGAGCCTTTCGCGCACAATTATCGCATGTGGAGCTATGTCACGGAGGAATTGCCGAAACTGGTCGCCGCACAGTTTCCCGTAGATGCCGGGCGGCAATCCATCCTCGGACATTCCATGGGCGGACACGGTGCACTGACCATCGCACTGCGCCACCCCGATCGCTACCGTACCGCCAGCGCCTTTGCGCCGATCGTCGCGCCCTCGCAGGTGCCATGGGGAATCAAGGCGCTGGGAGGTTATCTCGGCGACAACAAGCAGGCATGGCGCAGGCATGACGCGGTCGCGCTGATCGAGGACGGCGCCAGGTTCTCCGAACTGCTGGTGGATTATGGCGATGCCGATACGTTTCTCGCCGAGCAGCTTCGCCCGGAACTACTGAAAAGCGCCTGCGAGAAGGCGAACATTCCCCTCACCCTGCGCCGCCAGCCGGGCTACGACCACAGCTACTACTTCATTTCGACCTTCATGGCCGATCATCTGCGCTGGCACGCCGCGCGGCTGAAAGCCTGAACTGTCTGCCGTTCATCAGGGCTGGGGCTTGCCGTAATTGGGCGCCAGCAACCGGTTGCGCACGAGATAGCTCGTTGCACGTGTCCAGGACTCGTCGGTGTTGCCGCGAAAATCCGCGTTCATGGCCGTGATGAGTTTTCCGGTATGGACGTCGCGCACGAAGATGGTCAGGTTGAGGATCAAGGTGGAGATCTTCTTCATCACCCCCGTGATGACCAGATCGGCGCCGATCCGCTCCGCGAACTGGACGTCGCAGCCGCCGCATGCCTGCAGATTGCTGCCGTCGGCGGCCGCCTTCACGGGCGAGACGTCGAGAAGCTGGAACTTGCCGGAGTCCTTCAACTGCGCACGCACCAGATCGCTGATGCGTATCAGCCGGTCGTGCTCGTCGGCCTGAGGCCCCCTCATCTCGCCCTCGAGGCTGGTATCGAGCAGTTCGAAATCGAAGATGGCGAGCTTCGGCGGCTCGGCGCGCGCCGGCATCGACCCCAGCAGTATCAGCGCGGCAAAGGCAAAGAGCGCTCTCATGATCGTGATCCCGACCTCGGCTTTCGTCCAATGACGAAATGCGGACTTGCAAGCTAGGACAATTCGGTCATGTTTCAAGGAAAGAGTGCTTGCATGACAAGCGTTCCTCCGTCGTCGTCAGGTCGAGGAGGCGTATCAGGGAGCGTCCATGATCCGACGGTTGGTCGGCATTGTCGGCTTGGGCCTTTTGGCCAGCCAAGCGCTCGCGGCCGGGCCGGTCGAGATCGGCATCGGCTATCTGGGCCAGGCCGGCATCAGATCGAAATTGTCGCTCGTCGAACAGCCCGCGGAGAATGACGGCATAGCCGGCGCGCGCCTTGCGATCGAGGACAACAACACCACCGGCAGGTTCCTCAATCAGCGCTTCTCTTTGGAAGAAGTGCGGCTCAGGGATGGCGAGGATGTCGCCAAGGCGGCAACGGCGCTCGCCGGCCGCAACGGCTTCATCATCGCCGATCTTCCCGCGGACGCGCTATTGAAGGCTGCCGATGCGCTTCGCGGCAGTAAGACCGTTTTGTTCAACGCCGGATCGACCGACGACCGGCTGCGCGAGCAGGATTGCCGCGCCAATGTCATTCATGTCGCCCCGACCCGCTCGATGCTTGCCGATGCGCTGGCGCAGTATCTGGTGTGGAAGCAGTGGAAGCGCTGGCTGCTGGTGGTCGGTTCACATGAATCCGACAAGCTCTGGGCCGACGCGTTGCGGCGGGCCGCGACGCGCTTCGGCGCCAAAATCGTTCAGGAGCGCGTGTTCGAGGACACCGGCGGCGCCCGCCGCACCGATAGCGGCGTGACGCTGATCCAGCGCCAGATGCCGGTGTTTACACAGCAGGCGCCGGCATATGACGTTCTCGTCGCCGCGGATGAAAGCGAAGTGTTCGCCTCCTACCTGCCCTATCGCACCTGGGACCCGCGGCCGGTCGCAGGCTCCGCGGGCCTGGTGCCGACGAGTTGGGACGCCGCGCAGGACCAATGGGGCGCGATCCAGATGCAGAACCGCTTCTTCAAACTGAATTCGCGGCGCATGACGGCGCGGGACATGCAGGCCTGGACCGCGGCGCGCATGATCGGCGAAGCCGCATCGCGCACCAACTCCGGCGATCCGAAACCGGTGTTCGACTTTCTCAAGAGCGCTGATTTTTCCATCGCCGCCTTCAAGGGGCAGCGGCTGACGCTGCGCGACTGGAACCTGCAGCTTCGCCAACCCATCCTGCTGGTGGATGGACGCATGGTCGTCTCGGTCTCGCCGCAGGAGGGTTTTCTGCATCAGTACTCCGAACTCGACACGCTCGGCGTCGACCGGCCCGAAACCAAATGCAAACTGAGTGGATGACGGAGAGATCGCGGATGTGGCGTCGGTGTCTGCTTTCGGGAACGGCATTGTGGCTCGCGGCCGGTTCACCCGCTTTGGCCTACGTCGCCTATGTGTCCAACGAGAAGAGCAACACGGTGTCGGTGATCGATACCGACAAGTGGGCCGTCACCAACACCATCAAGGTCGGCCAGCGCCCGCGCGGCATCGAGTTCACGCGGGACGGCAAGTTCGTGCTGGTCGCGGTCGGCGACGACGACAAGATCGAGGTGATCGATGCCGCGACCCAGCAGGTGGTGGACAGCCTGCCCTCCGGGCCCGATCCGGAACTGTTCACCCAGGATGCCGCCGGCAAGACCCTCTACGTCGCCAACGAGAACGACAACACGGTGACCATCATCGATCTCGAAAAGCGCGTCCGCGTCGGCGATGTCCAGGTCGGTGTCGAGCCTGAGGGAATGGCGCTGAGCCCGGACGGCAAGATCCTGATCAATACTTCCGAGACCACCAACATGGCGCACTTCATCGACACCGCCACGCGGCAGATCGTCGCCAATGTGCTGGTCGACGCGCGGCCGCGCTTTGCCGAATTCAAGCGCGACAATTCCGAATTGTGGATCTCGTCGGAAATTGGCGGCACGGTTTCAATCATCGATCCGGCCAAGCGCGCGATCACCGGCAAGATCAGCTTCAATATCCCCGGCCTGCGGCGCGAGGCGATCCAGCCGGTCGGCATCGGCATCACCAAAGACGGCAAGACCGCCTTCGTTGCGCTCGGCCCGGCCAACCGCGTCGCCGTCGTCGACGCCACCACGCACACGGTGACCAAATATCTGCTTGTCGGCCAGCGGGTCTGGCACATGGCCTTTACTCCGGATGAAAAATATCTGCTGGTGACCAACGGCGTATCCAACGACGTCTCGGTCATCGACGTGGCCGCGCAGAAGGTGATCAAGACAATCCAGGTCGGCGAGTTGCCCTGGGGAATTACGTTTGCCGAAAAATGACGCCAACCAACGCACCCATCGCCAGTCCGATGCCACAGGACAGCCGTCCCCACCCCGATCCCGCGGCCGTTGCCGCGCTGTCGATTGCAGGCGTCAGCCATTCCTATGGAACGCGGCGCGCCCTGATTGATGTCAGCTTCGACGTGGCGCCGGCGAGTTTCACGGCGCTGCTTGGCCTCAATGGCGCCGGCAAGAGCACGTTGTTCGCGCTGATCACGCGGCTGTTCGCAATCCAGACCGGGCGCATCGGCATTTTCGGCCATGACATCGGCCGCGCGCCGAGCGAAGCGTTACGCCTGCTCGGCGTCGTGTTCCAGTCGCGCACGCTCGATCTCGATCTCACCGTGACGCAGAACCTGCTCTATCACGCCGCCCTGCACGGCATCGCGAGGCGCGACGCGCGCGGGCGCAGCGACGAAGTGCTGGCGCGGATCGGGCTTGCGGACCGCGCCGGCAGCAAGGTGCGCGACCTCTCGGGCGGCCAGATGCGGGGGCTCGAGATCGCGCGCACGCTGCTGCATCGCCCGTCGCTGCTGCTGCTGGACGAGGCCACCGTCGGCCTCGACGTCAAGGCCCGCGCCGACATCCTCGACCACGTCCGCCGGCTTGTTGCCGAGCAACGCATCGGCGTGCTCTGGGCGACGCATCTGTTCGACGAGGTCGTGCCGGGCGACGACCTCGTGGTGCTGCATCAGGGACGCGTTCTCGCACACGGCCCGGTCGAGGACATGATCGCGGCCGCCGGCGGGCGTGACATCAACTCCGCATTCATGCGCCTGACCGGAGCGGCGGAACCCGGGAGCGCCGCGCCATGAGTTCCACGACAGCAGGACAAGCCCGTCGCGGCTTTTCATTCGCCGAGTACATCACCTGCCTGAACGGCATCGTGTGGCGCGAGGCGCTGCGCTTCGTGCATCAGCGCGAACGGTTTGTTTCCGCGCTCGTCAGGCCGCTGGTGTGGCTGTTCATATTCGCCGCCGGCTTCCGCCAGGTGCTCGGCATCTCCATCATCCCGCCATACGAAACCTACATCCTCTATGAGGTCTATATCGCGCCCGGACTGATGGCGATGATCCAGCTGTTCAACGGCATGCAGTCCTCGCTCTCGATGGTCTATGACCGCGAGATGGGCAACATGCGGACCTTGCTGGTGAGCCCGCTGCCGCGCTGGTATCTCCTGTTCTGCAAGCTCGTCGCGGGAACCGCGGTCTCGCTGCTGCAGGTCTACGCCTTCCTGCTGATCGCATGGTTCTGGGACATCGCGCCGCCGCCGATCGGCTATCTCACGGTGCTGCCGATGCTTGCGCTTTCCGGCCTGATGCTCGGCGCGCTCGGCATGCTGATCTCGTCCGGCATCAAGCAGCTCGAGAATTTTGCCGGCGTGATGAATTTCGTGATCTTTCCGATGTTCTTCGCTTCCTCCGCGCTTTATCCGCTCTGGAAGGTGCAGGAGGGCAGCCCCCTGCTCTACTATGTCTGCCAGTTCAACCCGTTCACCCATGCGGTCGAGTTGATACGCTTTGCCCTGTACGGAAAGATCAACTGGATCTCGCTGGCCGTGGTCGTCGGCTGCACGGCGGCTTTCATGATCGGCGCGATATACGCCTACGACCCATCGCGCGGCCTGATCCGCCGCGGGCCCGCGGGAGGCGAGACATGAGACGGCAGATCGCAATCGTTGCGCTCCTTCTGTTGGCGGCATCGAACGAATTCGTGCTCGCCGCCGATCCGCGCTATCCAGACTGGCCGTGCACCCAGGCCAAGGTGCCGGAAATCTCGCTGGCCGCGGTATGGGCTGGTTCGCCGCTCGACGACATCAAGGGCAAATGGAAGGAGGATGCCAAAGTAAGCGCGCTGGTGCCGAAACTCGCCGCCAGACGAACCTCGATCGAGGACGGCCAGAAGGCGATCGCCGAATTTCTCGGAAGTTCGGCCGACAAGGCCACGGCAGGCAAGCTCCTGTTCGCCGGCCTGTTCGATACCCTCAATGCGCAGCGCTCGTCGGTCCTGAACGGGCTCGAACGAATTACCCGCAAGCAGCGCGCCGCTGCAGAAAAGATCCAGGCCGATGCGGCAGCGATGCACGCGTTGCAGGGATCAGCCTCTCCGGACCAGACCAAGATCGAAGAACTCGGCAACCAGTTGGTCTGGCAAACCCGGATCTTCGAGGATCGGCAGCGCGTGGTGAAATTCGTCTGCGAGGTGCCGACCGCGATTGACCAGCGGCTGTTCGCGCTCAGCCGCGTCATCCAGCAGGAAATGGAATAGGCAACGGGCAAGATGCCCCGGCGCCGTGACGCCGTTCCCTCATTTGCCTTGATGTGCCTTTTCTTCACCCGCCCTCGGCTCGGGCTGCGCTTCTGCGACCGGCAGATTGGCACGCTCCCAGCCTTCGGTCCCCTCCGGATACCAGGCGACATTGGAGTAGCCATACGACAGCACGCGCTTCGCCGCGTTCCAGGACATCCAGCAATCCTCCTGGCAGTAGATCACGAGCGGCGCGGCCTTGTTGCCGCCGGACGCCCGCTCCAGCCCGCGCCGCAGATAGTCCTCCGTTGCCTCCGCCAGCCTGCCGTAGCCGGTGTCGGGAAGCCAGATGCTTCCGGGAATGTTGAACCGCGGCTTGTCGCGCCACACCGTGCCCGCGGGAAGATTCAGCGGCTTTGGCGCACGCGGCAGCACGTCGATGAAAACACCCGTGCCGTCACGCCAGATCGTTTCGGCATCCGCGGTCGCCAGCACGCGCGCGCCTTCGAGCGTTGCCGGAACGGGCGCGCGATAGTCGTCGGTGCGATATCCGTCCAGCTCCGGCACGTTATGCTGCGCGTGCGCGTCGGCCGCGAACGCCAGGATCGCAACCGCCACGCACGCAATCCTGCGGATCATGGCGACTTGGTCGCCGTCTCCGCGCCGATCGGCCGGTCATTCTCGTCGAGCAAGGGAACGCCGAAGTCGAGCAGGATCTTGTTGATGGCCGGCTGGTTCTCCTGGATCAGGCGGTTGAGTTGCCGTTTCCAGTTCTGGTCCGCCCCCCGAACGCCCATGCCGATACGATAGACCAGTCGCGGCCCGGTGGTTTCCTTCACAAGCGGCGTGACATGAAGCGGCGGGTTGGCGCTCTTGGCGTAGTAGCCGGCCAGCGGCCCCCACAGAATGGCGGCGTAGATCTTTCCCGACGTCAGGTCGTTGATCATGGTTTCCGCCGATGACTCGACGCGCGTGTCGACCACCAGCGGATAGGGCTTGGCGTCCGCCATCAACCCATTGGCGGACATGTTGGTGGCGGGCGGCGTGCCGGCGACGATGCCGATATGCTTGCCCTTCAGGCGGCTGTCACCGAGCGTCGCGACGTCTTCAAGGCCGCTGCCCTGCTTGGCGACCAGCGCATAAGCCGTCCGGTAGTAGGGATTGGTGCCCTGGACCAGATCGTCGCCTTGCGGAAAGCCCATGATGACATCGCAACGATGCGCGGCGAGCGTCATGCGGACGAAGCCGGTCGCTTGCGGAAAGTACATATAGTCGAGTTTCTTTTGCAGCTTTTCCGCAAACAGTTCGCCGAGCTTGTTCTCGATGCCTTCACCCTTGTCGTTCGAGAACGGCAAATTATGCGGGTCGGCGCATACTCTCAGCACCTTGGGATCGACAAGTTCGATCGACAGGCTGGTCCCGTCATTGGTCTGCGCCCGGCAAATGCCGCCACCGGCAAAGATCGCCGTGATCGCAATCAGCGGTAACAGCAAGCCGCGGCGTCGCGGAACATTCTTCATCGCGATCTCCTTTCGATCCACACCGGCCGGGGTCCAACGATTGCGCAGCGAGCCATGGCGTGCAACAGGGATAATCCTCGTGGCGGCTTCGCGTTGCTTGCTGCGGCGCAAACTGCCTTGACAGGGCGGATGAAGCGACCGATGTCGCTCCCGGTCAAGACTGAGGCAGAAACATGGCTCATGGCGTTTCGGTTCTCGCTCTGCTGATGGTGCTCGGCACATCGACCCTAGCGCGGGCGCAGGAACAGGAATTGCCTGTGAGCGAAGTCGCGCCGAAAATATTCGTGCATGTCGGCGAGATCGCACTGATGACCCGTGAGAACGACGGCGCGACCGCCAATGTCGGGTTCATCGTCGGCGACAATGCGGTTGCAGTGATCGACACCGGCGGTAGCGTTCACGAGGGCGAGAGACTGCTGGCGGCGATCCGCGCCCGCACCGACAAGCCGATCCGATATGTCATCAATACACACGGCCATCCGGACCATGTCTTTGGCAACGCGGCATTCGTGAGCCGTGGAACCGTGTTCGTCGGACATCGGAACCTGCCGCAGGCGCTTGCCGTACGCGGCCAATTCTATACCGACGCATTTCGCCGGATCATGGGTGAGCAGCTACTGGACGGGGTGCGAATGATCGCACCCACCCTCCTCGTCGACGGCACCACCAAACTCGATCTCGGCTCTCGCACCCTGACCGTGACGTCCTGGCCGACCGCGCATAGCGACAATGACCTCACCGTCCTCGACGGGCAAACCGGCACCTTGTTCGCAGGCGATCTCGTGTTCCTCAGCCACCTCCCCGTGCTGGATGGCAGCCTTCGCGGCTGGCTGAAGGTCATCGACGAACTCGGCACCCTTCCTGCACAGCGCGTGATTCCCGGTCACGGACCGATGAGCGAATGGCCGGCGGCGCTCGCCGACCAACGCCGCTACCTCACGAAATTGGCAACCGATGTCCGCGCCCTCATCGCCCGCGGCGAACCGATAACGGTCGCCGCCGGCACCGCCGCAGCCTCCGAGCGGCCGCGCTGGCAACTGTTCGACGACTACAACGCGCGCAATGCAACATCGGCATATTCGGAAATTGAATGGGAATAGCCCGTCCAATGCCCTATGTTAGGGCGGCCCAGCAAAGGACTGCCGCCATGCGTTTCCGCTTACTCTGCATCGCCAGTGCCCTCTGCCTCATGCTCGGCGCGCAAATTGCGCCCGCGGCAATGCCCGAGGCCAACGATCCGTGGCCCGGCCTCGTCCAGGACATCTTCAACAATCGTCCGATGAACGACGGCGCCGAAGTCATCGGCATCGAGATGCCGTATCGCGCCGAGGATGCGGCGATCGTTCCCGTCACCCTGCGCACCAGGCTTCCCGCCGGCGACGACAGGCGCGTGCTGCGGATCACGCTGGTGATCGACCAGAACCCGGCGCCGATGGCAGCGAAGTTCGAATTGGGGCCGGACGCCAATGTGACGGAAATCTCGACGCGCGTGCGCGTGAACAACTACACCGACGTTCATGCGGTGGCCGAACTGAGCGACGGCAAGCTCTACATGACGAAGACCTATGTGAAGGCTTCCGGCGGCTGCTCCGCCCCCGCCGGCAAGAACGCGGAAGAAGCCAGGAACCGGCTCGGCCAGATGCGATACCGGCAATTCGCACGGCCCGGCCAGGGGCCCGCCAGCGGCGCCCGCGAGGCGCAGATCATGATCGGTCATCCCAGCCATTCCGGCCTGCAGATGGATCAGGTCACGCAGCTCTATATCCCGGCCTTCTTCGTCAACGAGTTGCGGCTGTGGCAGGACGACAGTCCGGTGCTGACAATGGAAGGCGGAATCTCGATTTCGGAAGACCCCAATATCCGCTTCACCTACGTGTCGAACGGCGCGAAGCGTTTCCGCGCCGAAGCCAGAGATACCGAAGGCCACGTCTTCCAGAAGGAATGGGACGTCGACGCATCAGGCATGTGACGCGCCGCGGCGTGCGGGCATCGATCGCGCCGGACGCTAGAAACATCTCACTTCAGCTTCGGCCTGCGCGCGCCTGAGATCATTGAGTGCGCTGGCAGCCTGCGCGGACGTGCGGAATGGTGCCCCCAGTTCGCTCCGGACCTGCGACATGCTCAGGACGGTTTCGGCCGCGACGTAGCGCTCGTAAGGCAGGAGCGAGGCGATGATGTCGACCGAGCAGGAGCATTGTTCGATCGCCTGCCGCGTCTCGCCGTTTGCCTTCATGCAGCCAAAGACGTATTCGACGCGGGCCGATGTCGGATAATCGTTGAGCTCTTCGGCCCCCGCTATCGACGCCATCGTCATCAACACCGCCGCCGCGGCGACAATACGCCGTACCGATCCGACCGCTGTCATGTTCTTCCCTCTGGCTGCGAAGTGTGAAAGCTATGCTATGACGGTCTTGCTGAAAAGATGCCCGCGAAACACGCTCAAGGCACCCATGACGCATTGCATTCGCATGTTGCTGGCTGCAGCGATCCTGGCCTTTTCACAGGTCGGCACGTGTTACAGCGCGGACACCGTGCGGGTTGCGGTGCAAAAAACCGGAACGTTCGCCTGGGAACTCGCCATGATCCGCGCGCATGGTCTCGACAAGCAGGCCAATCTCTCGGTTCAGGTGGTCGAACTCGCGAGCCCCGAAGCGGGCAAGATCGCGCTTCGCGCCGGCAACGCCGATATCATCGTCTCGGACTGGCTGTGGGTATCGCGCAAACGCACCCTCGGCGCCGGGCTGACATTCTATCCCTATTCAAGCGCGCTCGGCGCCGTCATGGTGCCCGCCTCGTCGCCGATCCGGTCGCTGGCCGACCTCAAGGGTCGCAAGCTTGCGGTTGCCGGCGGTCCGATCGACAAGAACTGGCTGCTGCTGCAGGCGTGGATGAAACAGGGCGGCATCGACCTGAAGTCGGACGCGACGATCGCCTACGGCGCACCGCCGCTGCTCATGGCCAAGACGCTCGGCGGGGAAATGGATGCAACGCTGAACTACTGGAATTTCTGCGCCGTCCTGGAAGCAAAGGGTTTTCGCCGCGTCGCCGGCATCGAGGATCTGCTGCCGAAACTCGGAGCCAAGGGCCGCACCGCGATGATCGGCTACGTCTTCGACGAAAAATGGGCAAGCGCCAACCAGGATGCAATTGCGCGGTTCATCGCGATGACCCGCAAGGCAAAGGAGATCCTGTCGAATTCGGATGCGGAGTGGGAGACGATTGCGCCGCTGACCGGGGCCGCCAACGCCGCCACCCTGCGTACCTACCGCGACCGCTACCGGGAAGGCATTCCGCGTCGTCCCGTCGCCGATGAGGAAGCCGACGCCCGCGTTCTCTATCGCGTGCTGGCGGCGATCGGCGGCCGCGAACTTGTCGGTTCGGCACAGGAACTCGCTTCCGGTACGTTCTATCACGCGATCCCCGGAGATTGAGGTGTCGCGTCTGCTGTCATTCCTGGTGTTTGTCGCGACCTGGTGGATCGCCTCGCTGCTGATCGGAGACGCCAAGCTGCCGCCTCCCCCGACCGTGCTCGCGGCGATGATCGCCGAAGCCAGGACCGGCGCACTGTTCTTCAATCTCGGAGCCACATTGGCCCGCGTGGCGCTCGCCTTCACCCTTGCGATGTCGCTCGGTTCTGCCATCGGCTACCTGATGGGCCGGGTCCGGCTTGCCGATCGAATTGGCGATCCCTGGCTGATCCTGTTGCTCAATCTGCCGGCGCTCGTCGTCATCGTGCTGGCCTACATCTGGGCCGGGTTGACCGAAGCGGCAGCGATTGTGGCCATCGCCGTCAACAAGCTTCCGACCGCTGTCGTCACCCTGCGCGAGGGCGCGCGTGCCCTGGACGCAGCCCTGGACGAAATGGCGACGGTGTTTGCGATCCCGCGCTGGCGGGCGTTCCGCCACGTCATCTTGCCGCAACTGGCGCCCTACGTCGCAGCCGCTGCGCGATCGGGGCTTTCGCTGGTCTGGAAGATCGTCCTGGTTGCGGAATTGCTCGGGCGTCCGAATGGCGTCGGCTTCGAGATCGGCGTCGCCTTCCAGCTGTTCGACATCCCGCTTCTGCTCGCCTACTCGCTCAGCTTCGCGGCGGTCGTGCTCGTCATCGAAACCTTGCTGGTGCAGCCCTTTGAGGCCCGGCTTTCCCGGTGGCGCCCCCGTGCGGCTTGAGGTCGACATAACAAGCAAGGAGTACAGGAACGCGGCGGGCGAACGGCACGCCGTGCTCGCCGGCATCAGCTTTACGCTCGGCACGGGCGAGGTCGGCGTGCTGGTCGGTCCGTCCGGCTGCGGCAAGAGCACGATGCTCAGGATTTTTGCGGGGCTCGACCACGACTACAAGGGGCGCGTTTCGTATCCGGCCGGCGGGCGGATCGGCATGGTGTTCCAGGAGCCCCGGCTGCTGCCCTGGCGCTCGGTCGAGGAAAACGTCCGGCTGGTCGCGCCGCTGGTCGATGACGCAAGACTTTCGGCGCTCTTTGCCATTCTGGAGTTGAGCGCACACCGCAACCATTTTCCGGGCGAACTGTCGCTCGGCCTCGCCCGCCGCGTCGCGCTCGCCCGCGCGTTTGCAGTCGAGCCGGATTTCCTCATCCTCGACGAACCGCTGGCCTCGCTCGACCAGGCCCTCGCCACGCACCTGCGCGAACAAATCGCCATGCTGGTGGACGACCGTTCCGTGATGACCCTGCTGGTTACCCATGACGTTGACGACGCCGCGCGTCTCGGTGACCGCGTGTTCCTGCTGTCGCCACGACCGGCCCACATTCTCGCCGAACTGCCAATCCCCACTCCGCGCAGGGCGCGGACGGACGCCGAGATCGCTGCGATCAAGGCGGACATCGCACGCCGGATCAACGGCGACCGAACCGAGCGCGACGCCTCATAGGCAGCCGTTGAGGCACCTGCTAAAATATGTCATCGGCGGAGTTGACGATGAAGCGCTCGTTCCGAACCGCAGTGCTTGGCCTTGGCCTGATGACCGTGGCGGCAACCGCGCAGGATATGATGCGTCACATCGACCTCTCGTCGCCCGACATGGTCTCCGCCGAAATGACCCGCAGCGAGGTCGAGGCCGCGCTTGCTGCCGCGACCATCAACGCGCCCGCCGATTTCACCGGAAGGCGCTTGTCCGGCCTCGATCTTTCCGGGCTCAACCTGTCCGGCGCGATTTTTCGCGCGGCGCGGCTGAACAGGACCAAGCTCGCCGGCGCACAACTCGATCGCGCGATCCTCGACCAGGCCTGGCTGCTCGAGGCTGACCTCACAGGCGCCAGCCTGAAGGGCGCCAATCTGTTCGCCTCGCAGATGGCGCGCGCCCGCCTCGACGGCGCCGATCTCACCAGGGCACGCGTCGCCGCCGACCTGACCGGCGCGAGCCTCGTCGGAGCCTCGATCGCGGGTGCGAATCTGGGCGCCGACATGCGCAACCAGTCGATGGGCCTGATGCGCGCGGTGTTGAAATCCGCCAATCTGGAACGGCTGGATGCACGCGGCGCCGATCTGTCTCGCGTCGATCTCGAATTCGCTTCGCTGAAAGGCGCCAACCTGACCGGCGCTTCCCTCAGGGGTGCCCAACTCGGTGGCGCCGACCTGACCGGTGTCACGACGATCGACACGGATTTCGACGGCGCCGATCTCGATTCAGCAAAGCTGATCGCGCCCATCGGGCTCGACCGGGCAAGGAATTTCGACAAGGTGAAAAACCGGGAACGTCTGATAAGGTGATCAAGGGAGGATTGTACAATGCGATGGATAATAGCCCTGGCGCTGCTGGTCGCGGGTGTCGGCGACCTTGCCGCACAGAGCAAGGGCAAGGGCATCCGGCTCTGGAACCTGACCACCGAGACGATCTCGGGCTTTCAGCTATCGCCGGTCGGCAAGGACGCCTGGGGGCCGAACCAGACCCTGAACGACAAGGACAAGGAAGTCGACCACGACGAGCGCCTGCGGATCACGGGCGTCGAGCCCGGGCACTACGATGCCAGGGTGAGCTATCCCGACAAAAGGCAATGCGTCGTGCGCAACATCGAAATCAAGGCGGATGCGGTGTTCTCGATCGCTGACAAGGACCTGAAGGACTGCAGCAAGTAATCCTGCGCCGCTATGCCCTGTCGTTGGGGCGCGGGTATTCGCAGCGCCACCTGACCGCGGTCCACTTCGGATGCTCGCCAACCCATTGCGCGATGTAGGGCTGCGCAGCCATGACGCATTGCCGCGGCGAAACGTCCGACGAAAACACCAGGTGCCGCTCTTCGCAGTTGGCCGGCGACAGCACGGCGCACACGGTTATGACCAGATCGATCGCATTCATGGCTCAAATCCTGGGCTCGCTCGTCGAACGGATACCACAAACGGCTACGCCGCCGGCAGCACGAAGTTTCACAAAGCGCTGACATTCAGGTTCCCGGTTGAACTCGCGGCGCTCGCCTTAAAAATTGACGCCAAATATCAGCCGCGCCTGGTGGCGTTCGAAGTTGACGAGATCAAGCGCCGCGTTCGACCCGGCCGGGCGTCCCCATGCCTGCGTGCTCCAGGCCGCGGTCAGCCGCGTGCGCGGCGACAACTGGAAATAGGCGGTTGGGCCGACAAACAGCGCCTGGCCGGCGAGTTCCTCCAGGCCGATCCCTTCGTAGCGTCGCAGATAGCGCGCTTCGCCGCCGAGGAAGAAGCCCGGTCGCCATTGCACCATCAGGCCCAGCGCGGCGCCAATGGCAGATTCCTGCTCTGCGGCTCTGGGACCGATGATGCGGGTCCATTCCGGCTGGTAGGTCAGGTTGAGGGCGGCAAGCACGACGTTTGGAACAAGCTCGCGGTCGAACGCCGCCGTGAACTCGGTCCCGTAACTTCGCACCGCCGTAGCCGTGGTCTCGTCGACGCGGCTGGCGTGGTTTTCCAACGCAAGGGTAAAGCCGAATGGCGCTTCGTCCCGCTCCAGAAACCGGTAGCGCAGGTCCACCGAAACGCCCTCCCAGGACGACTGGCGCCGGTCCTCAAAGCCCGGAACGCCGCGGATGTAATGGGACGCAAAGCTGGTTCCCAGTTCCACCCGGAAATTCTTGACGGGCACGAATTCCAGTTCGAATTCCTGGCCGACCGCCCGGTACGTTCCGCCATTCCTGGCAAATCGCCCGTCGGTCCGGCTCTGCAATTCGCGTTCGCCGACATTGCCGACATCGGTGCCGATCATGAAGCCGAACAAATGCTCGGTATCGATGCCCTCCGCGCAAACACCGCCCGGAAGCAGCGCGGAAAGACACACGACGACTGCCTGGCAGGTCTTCGAACGAATTGGCATTCACAGGCCACGGGAATGAAACGGAATGAAAGCGACAGTAGCGCTGACCGACGCAGACCTTAGCATATCCAGGGTATGCAGGCGAGGAATCGGATCCCATGATCTGAAAGCAGATTGAAAATGCGCACGCCGCTCGTGTCCCGGACGCGGCACGGCGCGCAGTGACGCGACGCAGAGCCGGGACCCAGGCCATCGTCGAACCCGGCAGGCGGATCCCGGTTCCGCGGCGCACCGCCAAGCGGCGCTGCTCCGCGTCCGGGACACGGAGGTTGGCGACGATCGATTTATGAACTCGCTGATCTTCCGGTGAGGCCTTGAAGCCTTGTCTTGAAATCTCGAAGTCTTGAAATCTCGAGGTCTTGAAATCCCGAACCGTCAATCTCAACCCGACG
>DATCXE010000658.1:0-6811 GCA_036565985.1 Bradyrhizobium sp. | reverse complement strand
CCTCGGCAAGCTGCGCCTCGGTGCAGAATACGTGTGCGTCGTCCTGGGTGAACCCGCGCACGCGCATCAGGCCATGCATCGCGCCCGAAGGCTCGTAGCGATGCACCACGCCGAACTCGGCCAGACGCAGGGGCAGGTCGCGGTAGCTCTTCAGCCCGTGCTTGAATATCTGCACATGGCCCGGACAATTCATCGGCTTCAGCGCAAACCAGCGCTTGTCCTCGGCCTCGTCGCCGGCGGATTGCGCGGCGAACATGTTCTCGCGGTACCAGTCCCAGTGGCCTGAGGTTTCCCACAGCGCCTTGTCGAGGATCTGCGGCGCGTTGACCTCGCTGTAGTCGCCGGTCAGGCGGCGGCGCATATAGGCGATCAGCGCCTGGAAGATCGTCCAGCCCTTCGGGTGCCAGAACACCACGCCGGGGCCTTCCTCCTGGAAGTGAAACAGATTGAGCTCGCGTCCCAGTTTCCGGTGGTCGCGCTTCTCGGCTTCCTCGATCTGCTTCAGATAGGCGTCGAGATCTTCCTGCTTGGCGAACGCCGTGCCGTAGATGCGCGTCAGCATCGGATTGTTGCTGTCGCCGCGCCAATAGGCGCCGGCCACCTTCATCAGCTTGAAGGCGTTGCCGACCTTGCCGGTCGAACTCATATGGGGGCCGCGGCAGAGGTCGAACCAGTCGCCCTGGAAATAGATCTTGATCGGCTCGTTGCCTGGAATGGCGTCGACCAGTTCGACCTTGAAGGCCTCGCCCTTGTCGCGGAACACCTGCTTGGTCTTCTCGCGATCCCACACTTCCTTGGTGAAGGGCTTGTCGCGCGCGATGATCTCGCGCATGCGCTTTTCGATCGCCGCGAAATCTTCCGGCGTGAACGGCTCGTTGCGGAAGAAGTCGTAATAAAAACCGTTCTCGATCACGGGCCCGATCGTCACCTGCGTGCCCGGCCACAGCGATTGCACGGCCTCGGCCAGCACATGCGCAGCATCATGCCGGATCAGTTCCAGCGCACGCGGATCCTCGCGGTTGATCAGTTCGATCTTCGCATCCTGCGAGATGGGGTCGTTGAGGTCGGCGACCACGCCATCCAGCGCCATCGCCACGGTGCGCTTGGCGAGCGAGGGCGAGATGCCCCTGGCGATCTCGAGGCCGGTCGTGTCCTTGGGATATTCGCGCTTGGCGCCATCGGGGAAGGTGAGGGTGATTTTGTGCACGGGTTCGGCCGGTTTCAGGTTCGCAAGGCCAAATTGAAATCCCGGTGCGGATGCATTGCTGTCAGGCATTGGCGTCTCCTAAAGCTCACTCCTGCGAACGAGCGCAGGTAAGCGGGAAGCAGCGGTATAGCAGGGGATTCGGCCCCTGCAATCCGCCAATACCGGAAAAATCTGGCGTGATCGTGCCCGCCACGGCCGCCTCCGCGAAGTGAGCGCAAGGCGCGAAAGCGATCACCGGTCATGCAATTGAATGCAGTTGCATTAAAATCGACAGATGATATACGCCGTGGCCCGTGAAAAGCTTCGCCCCCACCGCATTGATGCTCGGCAACATCGTCACCGGCTGCTCGGTGCTGGCGCCGGCGGGCATGCTGGGCGAACTATCCTCCGGGCTCGACGTCAGCATCAGCACCGCGGGGCTGTTGATCACTTTCGGCGCGATCATGCTCTGTATCGGTTCGCCGGTCACGGCGTGGCTGACCTCCCGGATCGAACGCCGCATCTTGCTCACGGTCACGCTCGCGGTGCTGGCGTTCACCAATTTCGCCTCTGCCTTCGCGCCCGACTACACCAGTCTTCTGATTATTCGCCTGGTGATGCTGGCGGTCGGCGTGATCTATACGCCGCAGGCCGCGGGGACCGCGGGGCTGATCGTGCCCGAAAAGAAGCGCGGCAGCACCATCGCCTACATCTTCCTGGGCTGGTCGCTGGCGGCGGCGGTCGGCCTGCCGTTGATCACGTTCATTGCCAGCCGCTATGGCTGGCGCGCGGTCTATGGCGGCATCGGCGCGATGGGGTGCGTGAGCTTTCTCCTGCTGGCATGGCGTCTGCCCCGCGGCCTGATGGGGGCGCCGGTCGATCTCAAGACCTGGGCCGATATCGGCCGCAACCGGATGATCGTGCTGCTCCTGTTGATCACGACGCTGCACATGTCCGGCCAGTTCGTGGTGTTCACCTTCATGGGTCCGCTGCTGGCGAAATTGACGGGCGCCGGGCCGGACGCGATCGCCCTGGCGTTCGCCTGCTACGGTGTGTTCGGCTTCATCGGCATCGCCGTCGCGACCAGCATCGTCGATTCCTGGGGCGCCTGGAAGACCTCGGTGCTGTTCACGGCGCTGATGCTGGCAGGCGTAACCGGCTGGGCGCTCAGCGCCGGCATCTATCCGCTGATGGTGGCGTCGGTCGCGATCTGGGGGCTGGGCTTTGCCTCCACCAATTCGATGCAGCAGGTGCGGCTGGTCGGCACGGCGCCATCGC
Source organism: Bradyrhizobium sp. (assembly GCA_036565985.1). Lineage (GTDB taxonomy): Bacteria > Pseudomonadota > Alphaproteobacteria > Rhizobiales > Xanthobacteraceae > Bradyrhizobium. The sequence continues at coordinate 4,347 of DATCXE010000658.1, read as the reverse complement.
TCGCCTCCGCTTCGGTGTCGCTCAACACGTCGGTGCTCTATATCGGGCAGGCCGTCGGATCGGCGATCGGCGGCTTTCTGTACGCGCGGGATCTTCTCTACGCCGCCGGCTGGGTGTCGGCGGCCTTTATCGCGCTGGCGCTTGTGACGGTGATCCTGACCAGGCCGAAATAGGAGTGCCTCGGATGTGACGCCGCGACCGACTTAACGGCTCGCGTAGGGCGCGCTGGCGATCCTGGTCAGCGCGGGCGTTGCCGCCATCTTGACCAGCACTTCCTTGACCGGATGTTCGGTCCAGGCCTGCGTCACATAGTTGCGATGGGTGATGCCGTCGCGCGTCTGCACGAACACGACGCTGCCGGGCCGCAACGGTCCGTCCATGCTCTCGGCGACCGTGATGCCCTTGTCGCGCAGCATCTGTATCAGTTCGAGGTCGCGCCGCTTGGTGTAGCGGGTGTACGAGCTGACGAAGAAGCCGGTGCGGTTTTTCTCGATCCAGGAGGCGAACTTGTCCAGTTCGCCGTAGACGGCGTCGAGCAGGAACACGCCGCGGACGCGGTTCGGGATGCCGCCGACCTCGAGGCTCCAGGCGGTCGGCAGGAAGCCGCCGCTGTAGCCGACGATCACGATCGGCAGGTTCGCGAACGCCTGCGCCGACTTCGGATCGCCGTAGAGGCGGGCGAGGTGGCTCGCTGACTCATCGATGAAGCGCTTGAAGCCGCCCGGCTGCCAGAACTTGCCGGCGCTGGAATCGGCGGCGTCCACCGCGAGCTGCGGCGCGAGCAGCACGGCATTGACGCCGGAATCCGAAATCTGCTGCGGCACCAGTTGGCGGTCGCGGACGTCGCGCTCCAGCGTCGCGCCGTTGCCGTGGAAGAACACCACGATCACGCCCGGCTTGCGGAGATCGAACGTCTCGGGGACGTGCACCAGCACGCGGCTGTCGTTGTAGGTCTCGTCCTGCCAGTAGACCCGGCCGCCATAGCTGCGGTGTCCCTTGCGGTCGCCCTTGGAGATGTTGAGGAACGGCTCGTCGGAGCGCGGGTTGTTGCCGAAATAGGGGAAGGCCGACGATTTCATGCTGACCAGCGTCGTCAGTTCCTCGCGCTCGGTGGGAGCAGGCAGCTTCAGCGCCGGCGTCAGCGCCGCGATCCGCACGGGTTCGGCACGCCCCGTGCGCTGCTGGGGTGCAAGCGCGACCTCGCGCGACATCTGCGGCAGGCTTTCCTTCGTCGTGGGGAAACGATCGGCGAATTGCGGCTTGGGGAAACGGTCCTCGAACGTATCGTCCGCTGACTGCGCCTTGCCGCGCTTGCCGTGTGCGCCTTCGGTGTTCGCGGCCAGCATTCCCGGCTCGGGGGCCCTGCCGCATTGAACGAGCGCGAGGGACAGCGGCGCGAACAGTGCAACCATCGCTGCCCAGTGCCATCGAAGCGGCCGGGCGCGACGCGACAGGGCCGGGGACGCAGCCCTGCTCGCGCGATCATCCATCTGGAATTTCGGATTGACTCCGACCATCCACCTGCTGCCCCAAGAATCCACCCAAGGTCCGCCGTCGACCGGCGTATGCGCACGCGTCCAGGCGACATTCAAATTCCGGAAAAAACTCCCCATCCGGAAGCGCTTAGGAGACCATGGAATCGTGTCGCGATTGTGGGACCGTCACGATGTTTTCGCAATCCGAAGGCATTGGCGGTACCATGAAACCGATTTCGTCTCTCAATTTAAACCCTTGTTAACATTGCTTGAATTGATTGGCGTCAGCCTTCACCATGCGGTCCCGGGCGTTGGGCGCTGAAGGTACGGTCCGTCATGGCGGCATCAGAAACGGGTAGCGTCGCTCGGCCCGGAGCGCTGACCGGCAGCAGCAATTCCACCATCTCGGTTCTCGTGGCGGCCGCGATCGTCGTGGCCGACATGGTCGGCGTCGGTGTCTTCACCAGCCTCGGCTTTCAGGTCAAGGGCATCCCGTCGGGCTTTTCGATCCTGTTGCTGTGGACCATCGGCGGCATCGTCGCGCTGTGCGGCGTGTTTTCCTACGGCGAGCTCGGCGCGATGTTTCCGCGCTCGAGCGGCGAGTACAACTTCCTCGGCCGGGCCTATCACCCGGCCTTCGGCTTCGTGGCGGGCTGGGTCTCGGCGACCGTGGGATTTGCGGCGCCGGTGGCGCTCGCGGCGATGGCGTTCGGCGAGTACGGCAAATCGGTGCTGCCGGACGCCCCGCCGCTGGCGCTCGCGCTCGGCGTGGTGTGGCTGGTGTCGCTGGTGATGCTCACCGGCGTCAAGCATTCCTCGACCTTCCAGTTGGTCGCGACCATCCTGAAGGTGCTGCTGATCGTCGCCTTCCTCGTCTGTGGGTTTGTGATCGCCACGCCGCAGCCGGTGTCGTTCACGCCGTCCTCTTCCGACTTCGCGCATATCGTCAGCGCACCGTTCGCGATCAGCCTCGTGTTCGTGATGTATTCGTTCTCGGGGTGGAACGCGGCAACCTACATCATCGGCGAGGTGAGGTCGCCCGAGCGCAACGTGCCGCGGGCGATGTTCTTCGGAACGCTGATCGTGCTGGTGCTGTATGTCGCGCTCAACGCCGTGTTCCTGCATACCGCGCCGATCGACAAGCTCGCCGGCCAGATCGACGTCGCCCGCATTTCCGGCAGCTACGTCTTCGGCGAATTCGGCGGCCGCATCGTCGGCGCGATGATCTGTTTCGGGCTGATCTCCTCGATCAGCGCGATGATGTGGATCGGGCCGCGCGTCATGATGACGATGGGCGAGGACATTCCGGTGCTGCGGCCGTTCGCCAACCGGTCGGCCGGCGGCGCGCCGGCCTACGCCATCCTGTTTCAGCTCACCGTTGCGAGCCTGATGCTGTTTACGCGCAGCTTCGAGGCCGTGCTTGATTTCATCCAGTTCGCGCTGCTGTTCTGCTCGTTCTTCACCGTGCTCGGCGTGATCAAGCTGCGCATCACCCAGCCGGGATTGCCGCGGCCCTACCGCGCCTGGGGGTACCCGGTGACGCCTGTGGTTTTCCTGCTCGTGACCGGCTTCATGATGTACTATCTCCTGACCGAGCGGCCGCTGCAGTCCGTCCTCGGTATGCTGATCATGATTTCGGGCCTGGTCATTTACGCCGTCTTTCGCAGGCGGGCAGATCAAGGCGCCATAGCCGCGCCTGCGGGGCGCGAATGAACATGCCGCATTCCCTGCGCATTGCGATCCTTGCTGCCGTCATGCTGTTCGCGGCGATGCTTCCCGGTCGCGCCGATACTGCGACCGTGGACGATACCGCGAAGTTTCTCGCCGGCATGATGCCCTCCGCCGCCTCGTCCTTGACGCCGCTGACCACGGATCCGGCCTGGCAGCGCCACGCGAAATTTCTCGATGGAGCGTTTACGCAACTCGAGCAGCGCCAGCTGTCGAGGATCCGCGCCTGGGCCGACACCAATCTCGCCGCACCGCGGCCGACCATGTTCTACATGTTCTCAGGTCCGGATTTTCTCTATGCGGACGCGTTCCATTCGAAAGCCTCGACCTACGTGCTGAGTGCGCTGGAGCCGGTGGGAACGGTGCCGGACCTGACGCGATTGCCGCGCGGCGGCATTGCGTCCGCGCTCTACAATGTCGAGCGTTCGCTGGGTTCGATCCTGAGCTTCAGCTTCTTCATCACCAAGGAGATGAAGGTCGACCTGCGCGAGGGCCAGATCAGCGGCACCTTGCCGATCCTCTACGTATTCCTGGCCCGCTCGGGCAAGACCATCCGGAGCGTCGATGCGGTCGCGCTGGACAGCAACGGCGCAATGTACCTCGCCGGCGAAAATCCCGGGCCGAACGCGGTGCGCGGCGCGCGGATCATCTTTGCAGGCCACGACGGCGAGGAAAGGACGCTGTATTACTTCTCGACCGATCTCTCCAATTCCGGCGTGAAGGCGAGCGGCTTCCTGAAATTCTGTGCAACGCTTGCGCCCGGCAACAGCCTGGTCAAGAGCGCGTCCTATCTGCTGCACTCCGGCAACTTCACCGCCGTGCGCAACTTCCTGCTCGCCAACAGCGCCACCATCATCCAGGACGATTCCGGCATCCCGCTCGCGTATTACGGTTCGAGGAAATGGCGCTTCTTTCCGTTCGGCCGCTATCTCGGGCCGATCGACGAATTCCCCGGCCGCTACCAGCAATCCTACGCCGCATTGTTCCGGCGCGCGCAACCGATGGATTTCGGCATCGGCTATCGCTGGCGGACGCCTGAATCGAACCTGCTGCTGTCGGTGAGATTGCCGGACGACGGTACGGCCAGTTCCGACGCGATGTCATCGACCGAAGCGTCGCCACCACCGCCGTCATCTGCGCCACC
>DATCXE010000039.1:0-2909 GCA_036565985.1 Bradyrhizobium sp. | reverse complement strand
GGCAGCCGATCCGTGAAATAGCTCGGGGCATGGCCGGTGAGATGGCGGAATAAGTCGCGGCGGATATCGCCGGTAACGGCAGTGAAGGTGAAGCTGCCGATATACATGGCAAGCCGCCACAAGAGATTGTCGGCGGCGATCAGGCCCGCGAGGGTGGCGAAGGCAATCCACACGGCGGCAATTTGCACGTGCGCGCCGGCGAGCGAGTCGACCAGCATCTTCACGCCATATTGGGCGCCGATCGAGCAGATCACCGCACCTAAGACTGAGGCTAGGATGAAGCCGTGTGCTGTTGCGCGCCGTTTGACGTAATGGGCGAGAAACGCGAGCGGGCGCCTGGTAAATGCACAAATATCATTCATCGGGCACCTGGTTCCGCTCTATCCATCCACGCCCCCGAGACACGCCCAACGCTTTGGTCACCAATCGGTTGCTGGGAGTCGTGGCAATTGACATGGAACGCTTGAGGGCTTGCGCCGCGATAGTCATCGCGATTTCGAGATAACGTGTTGAAGAAAAGTGGCTTTTCCAAATGTTAATATGCGGCAGGACGCCGCGCTCACAAAAGGTTTACACGGAACGGCGAGAGCGAACGCGGCACGCAAGGCCTGTAAAAAAATTCGGCGACTGAACCGCAATGCCGTCAGCGGTGTTTCCATCAAAGTTCAATCGACAGTTTGCGGCCGAGCAATCTCATGCATCGTCGCGTGCAAGTCGTGGCAGTGGTTGGGGCGGTGCTTATTTCCCGTCCCTTCATGGCCGAGGCGTTGCCGGCAAACGCGGCGCCGTGCCAGGCAACGGTCGACACTTGGCGGCTCGCGCAATCATCAGCAGATCAGCCGGCGGCGACGGCACCGCAGGCCCCCTCCACCGAGACCGGACAAGAGGCGCCCTCGATCACCGGGGATGGAACGCCGGCGACCGTCATCGACGATCGCGAGGTCGAGGGCATTCTCGGCAAGAGCGTCCGCTCAAGCGCCGGCGAGGATATGGGCAAGATCATCGATGTGATCGTCAAGCGGGACGGCCAGGTCCGCGCCGCAGTCATCGACTTTGGAGGATTTCTCGGCGTCGGCAGCCGGAAGATCGCGGTTGATTGGGGCGCTCTGAGCTTCCCACCGAACGGCGCGGTCGACCATGTCATCCTGAACCTGACGCGGGACCAGGTCAGATTGGCCCCCGAATATCGGCCAGGCGAACCCGTCGTCGTGCTCGGCGCCGCGAGTCCTGAGCAAATCAAACCAGAAAACCCACCACAGCCGGAAAACACCCCCCCGGAGAAGTAACGTTGCCCTCCGCTCGACCGCTGCGCAACTATGGTCGATGGGGGCGGCCTGACACCGAACCCGAAGAGACTCCCACTGAAGTTCCAAAGCGAACCGTCCCGCCTGTGCCGGAGGGCCAACCGCCTCGGCCGTCGCGGCAGAGCCTGCACGCTCTCGATTGGTTCGTTTTCTTCCTGGCCGACGCGCAAATGGGCTTCGGCCCGCTTATCGCGGTCTACCTGACATCACAGAAATGGACGCAAGGCGACATTGGGCTGGTACTGACCGCTGGAAGTCTCGTCGCTCTCGTGGGTCAGATGCCGGGCGGCGCGCTGGTCGACGCCGCCCGCTCCGAGCGCGTCCTGTCCGGCTTTGCCGTTATGGGGATCGCCGTGAGCGCGGTCGTGATCGGCGTCTGGCCCTTTTTTGCCGCGGTATTGGCAGCCAAAGTGCTGCACTCGGCGGCGAGCTGCGTGCTCGGCCCGGCGATCGGCGCGATCAGCCTCGGTCTCGTCGGCCATGACGCCGTGGCAGAGAGGCTCGGCCGCAACGCCCGGTTCGCCTCGATCGGAGCCGCCCTCGCGGCCGGCGCGATGGGCGCAGCAGGCTACTTGATTTCCAACCAGTCGGTTTTTTTCGTCACCGCCGCTCTCTGTATCCCAACGCTCGTCTCGCTCTGGCTCATCGGCGCCGGACAGGTCGATCCCGAGAGAGCCCATGGCGGCAAGGCTGCGCCGCATCCAGGCGACCCGACGGCGACCTTTCGCAGCCTGTTGCGCAATCGCCCGCTCATGATCTTTGCCGGCTGTGTAGCCCTGTTCCATCTCGCCAATGCAGCGATGCTGCCGCTCACTGCGAGCGTCATAACCATGCGCTCAAGCGAATGGGCCGCCGCCTTGGTCGGAGCTTGCATTCTCGCGCCCCAGCTCCTGGTGGCAGCGTTGGCTCCCTGGGTGGGGCGCCAAGCCGTGATCAGGGGGCGCCTGCCGCTCCTCCTGCTCGGTTTTGGCGTGCTGCCGGTGCGCGGCGTCCTGCTTGCCTTCGTGCAAAGCCCTGAAATGTTGGTGGCCGTGCAATTGCTCGACGGCATCTCCGCCGCGGTTCTTGGGGTGTTGGTCCCGCTCACGGTTGCCGACGTGACGCGCGGAACCGGCCACTTCAATCTTGCCCAGGGCGTCATAGGCACCGCTGTCGGGATCGGCGCTTCGTTCAGCACCACCCTTGCCGGCTACGTGTGGGACTACTTCGGCATGGTGCCCGCATTTCTCATGCTCGCCGCGATCGCCGCCGTGGGATTTTTCACCGTCTTCGCCTGCATGCCGGAAACCCGCGGATTACCGCCGCAGGGCAACGAATTGGGCCGGGGGGCGTTGTTTCCAAGACCCTCCAGCACACATCGCCGTGATTTAGACCAATCCAGCGGTCGAGGTTTGAACCGGCGCCGTCAACGGCATAAATGCTTGCGGTAGAACAGAATGGCCCTAACTGCCGACACGCTACTGCTCTTCGGCGCCACCGGCGACCTCGCGCAGCGCATGCTGCTGCCGTCGCTCTTTGCACTTCACGCCGATCGGCTGTTGCCGCCCGATCTTGCGATCCTCGGCACAGCACGCAGCGACATCAGTAACGAAGGTTTCCGCAACC
>DATCXE010000030.1:0-10200 GCA_036565985.1 Bradyrhizobium sp. | reverse complement strand
GTAGGGACCGACGCCGCCGCAATAGGGCATCACGCCCCACGCCTTGCCGGGAACGTTGGCGCCGGTGTACCAGGTGTTCGCCAGCCGATGCAGTGTGAGCGTTGCACAATCCGCCATGTGCTTCGCCCAGCCGGCCTGCGCCGTCGGCGTCGCTTCGAGCGTGGTGAAGCCGGCGTCGCGCGTCGCCACCAGCCGATCGACGACCCAGTCGGCGTGCTGTTCGATCGACACCGCCATGTTCGACAGCACGGACGGGCTTCCCGGCCCGGTGATCATGAAGAGGTTCGGGAAATCAGCCACGGTGAGCCCGAGATAGGTCTGCGGCCCGTTGGCCCAGACATCGGACAGCGACTTTCCGCCGCGGCCGGTGATCGGATGCACGGCCATGATGGCGCCGGTCATGGCGTCGAAACCGGTAGCGAATATGATCACATCGATATCGAACGTGCGCTTGTCGGTCGCGATGCCGGACGCCGAGATCTCTTTGATCGGCTCCTGCCGCAGGTTCACCAGCGTGACGTTCGGACGATTGTAGGTGGCGTAGTAGTTGGTATCGAGACAGGGACGCTTTGCGCCGAACGGATGATCGAACGGGCTCAGCGCCGCCGCCGTCTCGGGATCCTTCACGATGCCGCGAATCTTCTCGCGGACCAGTTCGCAGACGAGCGCGTTGCCGTCGACATCGACGCCCTGGTCGGCCCAGAGCTGGGTCAGGATGTAGACGAGATCGCCGGCGGCCCACGCCTGCTCGAACCGCTCGCGGCGCTCGGCATCGCTCAATTGCCAGCTCACCGTGGTTTGCTGCGGCCACGGGACACCTGTCATCGACCAGCGGGCCTGCTCGCGGTACGTCCCGCGGTCGCCTTCCAGCAAGGCGGCACGATCCGCCGGCGCAGGACCATTGTGCGCGGGCAATGCAAAGTTCGGCGTGCGCTGGAAAACCGTCAGCTGCGCGGCCTGCTCCGCGATCAACGGTATAGCCTGGATCCCCGATGAGCCGGTGCCGATCACAGCGACGCGCTTGCCGGCGAGATTGACCTCCTCATGCGGCCAGCGGCCGGTGAAATAGACCTCGCCCTTGAAGTCCTTGACGCCATCGATCTCCGGCGGCTTCGGCGCGGAGAGGCAGCCGGTGGCCATGATGTAATAGCGGCAGGAAATCGTCGCACCGTTGTCGGTCTTGAGCAGCCATCGCTCCGCGGCCTGATCCCAGTTCGCCGCCGTCACCCTGGTGTGAAAGCGGATATCGCGCCTGAGATCATAGCGTTCGGTCACGAAGCCGAGGTAGCGAAGGATTTCCGGCTGGGTGGCGTATTTCTCCGACCATTTCCACGCGGTCTCCAGCTCCGGATCGAAAGTGTAGCTGTAGTCGATGGTTTGAATGTCGCAGCGCGCGCCCGGATAGCGGTTCCAGTACCAGGTGCCGCCGACGTCGCCGGCCTCTTCCAGTACGATCGCGGTGAAGCCGGCCTTGCGCAACCGATGCAGCAGGTACAAGCCGGCAAAGCCGGCGCCCACCACCGCGACGTCGACCTGTTGCGTCGTAGCGCCGCCGGTTGCCTGTGAAGAAGATGCTGCGACCGCTGCGTCTGCCATCCCACTCCTCCCATGTATTTTTTTGGATTGCCTGCAGCCTATCGCTGCGTGCCCGGTTTGTCATCAAGGCAATTCAATCGAGGGTAGCTGCACGCGCATTGATCCGGCTGCTGATTTCGTAACCACGGCGGTTCCTCCACGAAGTCCTCGATGAGACATTCGTGCAACAACCGCCGTCCGAAATTCCGAAAGGTACATCGTTAAGAAGCGACTGCCTCCTTGTGGCGATATAATCGCGACAACGAATCCATGAGGAGTTTTCGATGTCGAAGTTTGCAATTGGCGAGCAAGTCGAAAACGTCGCGAACGGTCACGAATCGGGTACGGTTGTCGCTGTGTTTCCGACCGTGGACGGAAGCTTCAGATATGCCGTCGACACGGAAGGTTACGGCGCACTCCAGTTCTTCGCCGAGGAGAAGCTGGCTGTCGCCGCTACGAGGCGGGGGGCTAGATGACCAGCCGTGCGACACAAGCGATCTCCGCGACGGAACCGACGGAGGGCGACAGCGATACCTTGCGCATGAGGCATCAGCTCGAAGCCCTGGCCAATGCCTCACCTCGCACGCCTCGACTGGTGCTGCCAACCGCTGAAGGCATCATCAGCGTTGAACAATCAGCCAAGGCACCGGCGGCGAAGCGCAGCCGCGCCGCTTCGGCCCCCAAGCAAAAGTCTTCGGCGACCAAATCCCCGGCGCCCAGGCGCACCAGGGCAGTCAACGCAACCAAAGCCGATGACAAGCAAGAGGCGCCGAACGACAAGCAGGAGGCGTCGAACGACGAGCAAGCGCTGCCCGACGCGCCGCCGACCGTTTCCGCTGCGCCAACCACCATGCCCGCAGCTATTCCCGTTGCGCGGGAACGCACCAGCCGCGCCTTCGCCATTGTGGCGGCGCTCGCACTGGCGACGGTTGCGGCATATTTTTCAGTCACCGGCATGGCTGAAATATTTCCCGGTGCGCCGGTTGCCGTCATGGTGTTCGCCGCCACGATGGAGGCCGGCAAGCTCGTGATAGCCGGATGGCTGGCCGCGCACTGGCGCCGCGTCGGATGGAGCATGCGCTTCGTCATGGTCACGCTCGTTGCCGGCCTTGCGCTCATCAACGCCGTCGGCGTGTTCGGCAAACTGGTCGAGGCGCATGTCAGCGTCGCGGCCTCATCGCGTTCCAGCGTCACCGAGCGCATTGAAGCGCTCGACGCCCGCGTCAAGGCGCAATCGGCTGTCATCGCCGACCTTGACGGCCGTATTGCGCAGATCGACCGCGCCGTCGATGAATCGACACGTCGCGGCCGGGTGACCCGGGCCCTCGACATCGCAACGCAACAGCGCGTGACGCGGGATGGACTGGATAACCAGCGGCAGGCGGCAACGGCAACGCTGGTCGCATTACAGGGCCAACGCGCAGCCCTGTCCGGTGAGCGCGCCCGCATCGAAGCATCCACGGGCCCGATCCAGTATCTCGCGATGATGGCCGGTACCGCACCCGAAGACGCGGTGCGATGGCTGATGCTCCTGATGGTGCTGTGCTGCGATCCCGCGGCGATCGCCTTGACCGTGGCGGCGTCAGGCTCGCGACGCTGACGCGCCGCTCCAAGCGCCAGTTCAGTTGGCTGTGACAGATTCATAAGGGCGCAGTCAGATGCAGATTCGCCGCCGGCTTGCCACGCGTGAAGGCAATCGGCGGCGAATTCGTTATATACGCTGACACCGATCGATCGTGTTTGAAGTGCCGCTCGAGGCGGTTGCGCTGCACGATATCGATGAGAGCTAAAGCAAATCTGCCTGTTGCGACTTCGTTTCGCCGGATATGCGGCCGGGTTGCACAGACATAGCAACGCTCGTTTCTATTTTAGATTTAGATCGATTGATTTCAAATTCGGATCAACCGCGTTTTCATGTCGCATCACAAGCCAGCGTTTATAATGATTCCAGACGTGATGAAGTCATGATCTTGGGCGACTTCTGCCTTCGTGATTGACCGGAGCAACCCTGCTCTGTGATGATCGATGCTACCTGTACGTGCCGCACTGGTGCGGACAGGGTTCAAAAAAGACAGGGAAGCCGAGGAAAATTCTGTGCGAGGGGCGCGCAGCACGGAAACAAGAAGAGAAGTTGGGCGATCTCGAATCAAAACGTTGGCTTGCAGAGACGTCGATCCTGATCGTCGATGACGATCCGGATACGCGCAGCTTTCCGGTGCGCGAACTTCAGTGGTCATTCTCGAGAGTTTTGGCTCGCCGCCTGTTCGCGGCGAGTGTTGCCTGCCCGGTGCAATGAAAGATCGGGCAGATCACCAGGTTGCGAGGCGTCGGGGGACACTAAACAGATGGCGATCGAAAAGGCAGAAGCGGACACCTTTCCAAAACTGCTCCTTCACCATTCCAGGCAGCGCGGCGAACGTCCGGCGCTGCGGGAGAAAAAGCGCGGCATCTGGCGCACGGTGACGTGGCGCGAACTGGCCGACGAGGCTGCTGTGCTGGCGGCTGCATTGTCGGCCCGGGGACTGCAGCGCGGCGGGCATGTCGCCTTCGTAGGTGACAACCGGCCGCGCCTCTATACCGCGATGTGCGCGGCGCACTGGCTGGGCGCCGTCGCGGTGCCTTTCTATCAGGATGCGACGTCAGACGAACTGGTGTCGCCGGTTCAGAGCGCCGGGATTACCCACGTCTTCGCCGAGAACCAGGAACAGGTCGACAAGCTGCTCGAGATCCTGCCGCGGTGCCCAACGGTTCGCTGCATCGTCTACGATAAAGACCGCGGCATGCGGCACTACGGCCAGCCTGAGCTGCTCAGCTACGACGCACTCTTGCAGCAGGGCCGCGATCTCGTCGCGGCTGGCGGTACCGCTCCGAGCGAGCCAGTGGGCAGCAACCGCGACGACGCGGCCTTCCTGTTCTTTACCTCGGGCACGACAGGTCCTGCGAAAGGTGTCGTCCTTAGCCATGGCGCCCTGATCGACCGCGCCCGGGTGGCCGCGGCAACGGAGAGCCTGGAGGACACCGATGTGGCGATGGCGTATCTGCCGCCGGGTTGGATCGGTCAGAACTTCTTCAGTTATGCCCAGCCGATGGTCGTCGGCTATTGCGTTTGCTGTCCGGAATCCTCGGAAACCATGCTCGCCGACATGCGCGAGATGGGTCCGACCTATTTCCTGACAACACCCCGGGTGCTCGAGGCACTGTTCACCCAGGTCTCGATGCGCATGGAGGACGTGGGCGGCTTCAATCAGCGCCTGTATCGGGCGGGCATGGAAGCGGCGCAACGCGTGAGCGCGCGCAAACAGGCCGGTCAGGCGGTCTCGCCGGGCGACCGCCTCATCACGGCGGTATGCGACTTCCTGATCTTCGGGCCGCTGCGTGACGTGCTCGGCATGAGCAAGGTGCGGACGGCCTTCACGGCCGGCGATGCGACAGCCCCTGCCCTCATGAGCTTCTTCCGTACGCTCGGCATCAACCTGAAGCAGCTCTATGGCTCGACCGAGACCGGCTTCTTCGTGACGATGCAGCGCGACGGCCAGGTCAAGCCGGACACGGTGGGACCGGCGGCGGACGGTGTCGAACTGAAATTCACGGAGCAGCGCGAAATCCTGGTGCGCTCACCCGGCATGTTCAAGGAGTATCACCGCGACCCGGAGAACACCGCGCAGGCAAGGAATGCCGACGGCTGGTTTTACACCGGCGACGCCGGCTATCTGGGCGATGACGGGCATCTGCGGATCATCGACCGCATGAAGCATATCGGCGCCTTGAACGACAGCACGCCCTATGCGCCGAAGCTGATCGAAAACAAACTCAAGTTCATTCCCTACATCAAGGAAGCCGTCGCCTTCGGCGATGGACGCGATATGGTTTGCGCGCTCATCGACATTGACATGGCTGCTGTCGGCAGATGGGCCGACAAAAGAAGCATCTCCTACACCGGCCATGCCGATCTGGCCTCGCAAGACGAGGTGTACGGGTTGATCGCCGGCTGCATCGCCGACGTCAACGCCGACCTCGCCCAGGAGCCGGCGCTGGCGAAATCGCAGATCCACCGCTTTGCCATCCTGCACGGCGAGCTCAGCGCCGATGACGGCGTGCTGACGCGCACCGGCAAGCTCCGCCGTGGCGTCATCGCCGAGCGCCACCGGACGCTGGTAGACGCCATGTACGGCGGCGGCATGCAAGTGAGCATCGATATCGAGAGTGGCCAGGCAGCCATCAATATCCGCGATGCGAAGGTCGTTACGTCAGGACAAGTCAGGAGTGCAGCTTGAACATTTCCGCCATCCTGCCGTCGTCGCAACGCGCCTTTCCCGTCGGCGCTCCCATCCTCGAACTTGACTCGATTTCGCTGCGGTTCGGCGGCGTCAAGGCGCTGACCAACATCAGCTTCAACGTGCTGGAGCACGAAGTGCGGGCGATCATCGGCCCGAACGGCGCCGGCAAGAGCTCCATGCTCAATGTCATCAATGGCGTCTACGTGCCTCAGGAAGGCACCATCAGCCTCCGTGGTGAACGCCTGGCGGGCATGACGCCGACCAACGCCGCCAAACTCGGCATCGCCCGGACCTTCCAGAACATCGCCCTGTTCAAGGGCATGTCGGTGCTGGACAATATCATGGCCGGTCGCAACCTGCGCATGCACGCGACCTTTCTCGAGGTTGCCCTGCAACTGCCCCGCGCCCGGCGGGAGGAGACCGCGAGCCGCGAGGCGGTCGAGGAAATCATCGAGTTCCTCGAGATCGAGCACATCCGCAAGACGCCTGTGTCGCGCTTGCCGTACGGATTGCAAAAGCGCGTGGAACTGGGGCGCGCGCTCGCCGCGGAGCCGAAGATTCTCCTGCTCGACGAACCCATGGCCGGCATGAACATCGAGGAAAAGCAGGACATGTGCCGCTTCATCCTCGACGTCAACGATCACTATGGCACCACGGTCGTGCTGATCGAGCACGACATGGGCGTCGTGATGGACATCTCGGACCGCGTCGTCGTGCTCGACTACGGCAAGAAGATCGGCGACGGCACGCCGGACGAGGTGCGTTCCAACCAGGATGTAATCGACGCCTACCTTGGCGTGGCCCATTGAGGAATCGCAATGCAAGGCTTTTGGTTTTTCATTGAGGTTCTGGTCGGCGGCCTGCTGTCGGGGATCATGTATTCGCTGGTCGCGCTCGGCTTCGTGCTGATCTACAAGGCCTCGTCGGTGTTCAATTTCGCGCAAGGCGCGATGGTATTCTTCGCCGTCCTTACCTTCGTCGGCGTCATGGAGCTCGGGCTGCCGTTCTGGGCGGCGCTGCCGGTCGCCGTCGGCGTGATGGTCCTTGTCGGCATGGCGACCGAGCGTTTCGTGCTCCGCCCGCTGGTCAGTCAGAGCGAAGACACCTTGTTGATGGCGACGATCGGCCTTTCGTTCGTGATCGAGGGTGTCGCGCAGCTTGTATGGGGCGTCGACGTACGAAACCTCGATCTCGGTATCCACGACGAGCCGATCAACTGGGTCATGGACACCACCGGCATGCTCATCAGCCAGCTCGACATCACGGCCGGCATCGTCGCGTCCGTGATGGTGGCTTCGCTGGCGCTGCTGTTTTCACGTACCAAGGTCGGCCGCGGCTTGCGTGCGGTAGCAGACGATCATGCGGCGGCGCTCTCGATCGGCATTCCGCTCAAGCACATCTGGATGCTCGTTTGGGCGACGGCGGGCGTCGTCGCGCTGGTTGCGGGCATGCTGTGGGGCGCGCGCAGCGGTGTGCAGTTCGCGCTGGTGTGGGTGGCGCTGAAGGCGCTGCCCGTCCTGATTATCGGCGGCTTCACCTCGGTCCCCGGGGTGATCGTCGCCGGGCTCCTGGTGGGAGCGTCCGAAAAGGTTGTCGAAGTCTATATCGGCCCGAAATTCGGCGGCGGCGTTGAAGTCTGGTTTCCGTACGTCCTGGCGGTTCTGTTCCTGCTGGTCCGGCCCGAGGGCCTGTTCGGCGAAAAAATCATTCGGCGCGTCTGACGATCCGGCAAACTGGAGATACCCTCGATGTTCTACAGAGAAGCCGGCCAGTTCCGCACCAGCTACACGCAGGACTCGCAGATCTTTCCGCTGCGCCAGGATCGCATGGGCATCGCCATCATCGTGATCGCGGCGGTGCTGCTCCCCTTCGTGGCCAACGCCTATTGGCTGAGCGCGATCCTCATTCCATGGCTCGTGCTGTCGCTGGTGGCGCTCGGGCAGAATATCCTGATGGGCTATGCCGGCCAGCTTTCGCTGGGGTCGGCGGGCTTCATGGCCGTCGGCGCCTTTGCCTGCTACAATCTGATCCTGCGCATCGAGGGCATTCCCTTCGTGGTCGCGGTTGTGCTTTCCGGCGTGTGCGCGGCGCTCGTCGGCATCGTGTTCGGACTTCCCAGCCTGCGCATCCGCGGGCTCTATCTGGCGGTCGCAACGCTCGCCTCGCAGTTCTTCATCGTCTGGGCGCTCGACAAGTTTCCCTGGTTCAAGAATTACGATCCGGCGGGCGTGATCACCGCGCAGCCGATCATCATGTTCGGCCATAACTTCGCCAGCCCGCGCGAGAAGTACTGGGTGGTGCTCGTGATCGTCGCGGTGCTGGCGCTACTTGCCAAGAACATGGCGCGCGGCAGCGTCGGCCGCGGCTGGATGGCGGTGCGCGACATGGACGTCGCCGCGGAGGCGATGGGACTGTCGCTGCTGCGCACCAAGCTGCAGGCCTTTGCGATCAGCTCGTTCTACTGCGGCGTTGGCGGGGCGCTGTTTGCATTCGCCTATCTTCAAACGGTCGAGCCCTCCGCGTTCACGATCGAGCTTTCGTTCCGAATCCTGTTCATGGTCATCATCGGCGGCCTCGGAACCATCATGGGATCCTTCCTTGGCGCCGGCTTCATCCTGCTCATGCCGATCTTCCTCAACGTCTTCTTCCACGGCGTTTTCGGTCAGTCGGTCGATGCCGGCGTGATCTCTGCGGTGGAGCAGGTCATCTTCGGAATGATGATCATCATGTTCCTGATCTACGAGCCACTCGGGCTTGCGCGGCTGTGGCAGCTCACAAAGGACCGGCTGCGCCTATGGCCGTTCAAGCACTAGATCGATCCAACGGTTCGACAAGAAGAAGCAGTTCACGTCCAACTTATCGCAACATCGGGAGGAACTAGGATGCTTTGCAAGAAGATACTTCGCCGGGGATTGTCCGGTGTCGCGGCTGCCGGCGCCATCCTGGCGGCGGCAATTGTACCCACGTCGACGATGGCCCAGCAGCCCGAGCAATATTTTCCGGTAGCCAGCATGCGCGTCGGTCCCTACAACGCCATGGGCACCGGCATTTTCGGCGGGGTGATCGACTATCTGAATTACGTCAACATGAAGCACGGCGGCGTGAACGGCGTAAAACTCGTCTACGAAGAGTGCGAGACGGAATACAACGCCGCCCGCAGTGTCGAATGTTACCAGCGCCTCCTGCACAGAGGCGATCAGAAGATGCTGCTGTGGGATCCCTACGGCACGCCGCTGGCCTACGCGGTGATTGGCCGCGTTGCGGCCGACAACGTGGTGCTGGCGCAGGCCGGTTACGGCCGCACCGACGCCGCCGACGGACGCGTTTGGCCGTGGGTGTTCGGCGCGACCGCCAATTACTGGTCACAGATCGCTATGAAGCTGAACTTCATCCAGCAGAAGGAGGGCGGCATCGAGAAGATGAAGGGCAAGACCATCGTGCACCTTCACATCGACACCGCCTACGGCCGTGAGCCGCTGCCGGCAATGCGCCAGATCGCGAAGGACTGGGGCTTCAACCTGGTCGAAATCCCGATTGCTCCTCCGGGCCTGGAGCAGCAGTCGCAATGGCTGCAGATCCGCCAGGCGAAGGCCGACTGGGTGACGTTCTGGGGCGCCGGCGCCGGCATGAGCGGGACGGCCATCACGAGCGCAGCCCGCGTCGGCTTCCCGCGCAACAAGATCATCTTCGTCACCTTCGGCGGCGCCGAAGAGGACATGATCGCCGGCGGCGCACAGGCAAAGGACACGCATGTCGTCGCGATGGTCCTGCCGGGCAAGCAGTTCCCGCTGATCGCCGACATCGAGAAGGTCGTGTACGGCGCCGGCAAGGGCAATATGCAGAATCCGGCCCGCGTCGGCACGATTTACTACAATCGCGGGGTCATCGCGGCGGTCAATTACGTCGAGGCGATGCGTAACGCGCAGAAGATACATAACAAGGTAGGCCAGCCGGTCACCGGCGCCGAATTTCGCGACGGCTACGAAGCGCTCGATTACACGAGCGAGGCGAGGCGCAAGGAACTCGGCATCGACGGCATGATCCCGCCGTACAAGCTGACCTGCCGCAATCACGAGGGTGCCGGCACATTCCACATGATGCAGTGGGACGGCGCCAAGTTCCAGATCGTGTCCAAGGACTGGCTGGGACCGAACGATCCGGCATTCATCCGCAAGCTGATCGAGGATTCCGCGGAAAAGTACGCCAAGGAAAACAACATCACCTTGCGCGACTGCCCGAACTGATCGGCTGAAGACGTCGGGTGGGAGGGCCGTGTCCTCCCACCCTTCAACTCCGCGAAATTTCACCGAGGTAAATCGTCATGAACGTCGCCGTGAAATCGGCTGCC
>DATCXE010000026.1:0-6345 GCA_036565985.1 Bradyrhizobium sp. | reverse complement strand
GCCGGCGGAATATGATCCGGCCAAGGTCAGCGACAGCCTGAAAGCGATTTTTCAATTCGGTTCGGTCGCCACCAAGCAGGCGCTGAACCAGAACACGGTCACTTTGATTTCCGGCACCATCGGCGGCACCTATGTGCAATTCGGTGCGGATCTCGCTTCCGTGCTCGACGACGGAAACAAGTTGCGCGTACTTCCGATCGTCGGGCGCGGTTCAGTTCAGAGCGTCGCCGACATCCTGTTCCTGCAGGGCGTCGATCTCGGCATCGTGCGGGCCGACACGCTCGATTATCTCGAGAAGAAGGGCTTCGCAAAGGACATCAAGAAGCAGTTCACCTATGTGACCAAGCTCTACAACGAAGAGATGTACGTGATCGCGTCCAAGTCGGTTCGCGGCATGAGCGATCTGAACGGCAAGAAGGTCAGTGTCGATCTTCCGAACGGCGGTACCTTCGTCACCGCCGCGATCGTGTTCGAGCGGCTCGGCATCAAGCCGAACTTCCTCTATCTCGAACAGCGCATTGCGATGGAGAGGATGCGGGCCGGCGAAATCGACGCGGTGATTGCGGTGGGCGGCAAGCCGTACAAGTCGGTCAGCGCCTTCAACGACGACCGCTTCCACCTGGTTCCGGTCGACTATGCAAAGCCGCTGCAGACCGACTATCTGCCGGCGACCTTGACCTCGAAAGACTACCCCAACCTGATCCCGGAAGGCGGCCGCGTCGACACCATCGCGGTGCCCGCAGTGCTCGCCGCCTATAACTGGGCGCCGAATACCGAGCGGTATCGCAAGCTCGCGCAGTTCGTCGATGCCTTCTTCACGAAGTTTCCGACCTTCCAGAACCCGCCGTTCCATCCGAAATGGAAGGAAGTCTCGCTGTCGGCGCCGTTGCCGGACTGGCAGCGCCTGCCGGTTGCCGAGCAATGGCTCAAGAGCCACAACGTCGAAGCGGTGGCCCGCGCCCGGTTCGATGAGTTTCTGAAGCAGAGCCCGTCAACTGCGGCGACCGTGAAGACGGAGACCGACAGGGAAGCGCTGTTCAGGCAGTTCCAGGCCTGGGAAGCCGAGAGGAGCAGGGGAGCGCAGGCGCGCGCACCTGCCGGGCAGACACAGCGGTAAGACGGGCCATAGCGTTTCGCGCCGAACCAGGAATCCTCAAGCTCAGGAATCCTTGAACTCGGAAATCCCGGGCTTCGGTCTGCTGCAATCGGACCCGAAGTTCAGCCTATTGGGATGCATCCGCGGTCTTGATCCCGCGTTTCAGAGCTGCGCGGGCGGCATCGCGATGCTCCTGCGTGATGTGGCTTGCGACCATGCGAATGGCGGTGGCGAGCACCGCGGCATCGTCGGTAAATCCAAGCACGGGCAGCACGTCCGGCATGAAATCGAACGGCAGGATGAAGTAGGCGACAGCGCCAAGCAGCGACGCCTGCACGTGGCGCGGCGTCTGCTTGTCGAAGGCACAGTAGTAGGCCGCGAGCAGGTCCTCCGCGAAGGGGAGCTTCGCCGCTACCTGTTTCAGTTTGATCCAGAAGCGTCGGCGCACGCTCTCGGGGTCTTCCGCGAGCCGGTCGGCCGGTTCAAAACCCACGGTGTGATCGGACGTTGCCATCGCAGCGCTTTCCTCGGATCCGGCGCGGCAGATCGCCGCGGCTAATAATCGTCGTCTAGAAATTGGGGATGTCCGCCCGGCGCCGCAAGATCATCGAGGCACCGGCTCAGGCGACGCCGAACTGGCGGGCGATCGCATTCATGGCCCTGGCCAGATCGATATCGAGCTGCGTAACCCCGCCGGCATCATGGGTCGCCAGCACCACGTCCACCGTCCTGTAGACGTTTCTCCATTCCGGATGATGGTCGTTCTTTTCGGCCACCAGCGCGGCGCGGGACATGAAACCGAACGCTTCGTTGAAATCCTTGAAGGTGAAGGTCCGTCCGATCGCGTCGCGTCCCGCCGTCTCGGACCAGCCCGGCAGTTCCGCCAGCGCCGATTTTCTCGCCTCCGCCGACAGAAGTTCCGCCATGATCGCCTCCCCGTTTGATGCCCGCGCTACCCTAACACCGAAGGCTGGTTGGGGATCCCTGCCCGATCGCGCGTCGGCGGCGCCGGTAACCATGACGGATATGTAATCTCGGCCTGGCGTCAAATTTGATAGATTGTCGCTCCAGGCGTGTCCGCAGCGTGAAATTGCACCTCGAACGATCACCAGGGTATTGATGACCGACGGCCCCGATCCTGCGGAAAAGCCGGCCCCGGCCCCGCCCTCGCCCCGGTCGGCGAAACAACGGCTGACGTTCGTCTTGCTGGCCGGCGTGCTCGCGCTCATCGGCGCTATGGCCGCCGGCTATTATTTTGCGATGCGGCCGGTAACGATGCGGATCGCCGTAGGTCCAGCCAACAGCGACGACCTCAGGGTGGTTCAAAACCTGACGCAGGCCTTCAACAACCAGAAGAGCAGTCTCGTCCGGCTGCGCCCGGTGCCGACCGACGGCGCGCTTGCAAGCGCCAAGCTGCTGGGTGACGGCAAGGTCGATCTGGCCATCATCCGCGGTGACCTCGAAGTGCCGAAAAATGCGCAGGCCGTGGCGACGCTGCGCAAGAACGTCGCGGTGCTGTGGGTCCCGGCGGCCGGCAAGAGCAGGGGCAAGAAGGCGGCGCCCGCCATCACGAAAATCTCACAGCTTGCCGGGCGTCGCATCGGCGTCGTCGGCCGCACCGAGGCCAACGTCAATCTGCTCAAGGTGATCCTGAAGCAATACGGCGTCGATCCAGCCAAGGTCCAGATCGTCCAGTTTCCGGCCAACGAGGCCGCCGATGCCATCCGTAACCAGAAGGCCGATGTCTATCTCGCGGCCGGTCCGGTCAACAGCAAGATCACCGCGGACGCGATCGCGGCCTCGATGCGCGACGGCGGCACGCCGAAATTCCTCGCCATCGACTCGGCCGAAGCGATTGCACAGAATCACCCCGCCTACGAGGCTTCCGAAATTCCCGCGGGAACTTTTGGCGGCGCGCCGGGAAGGCCAGAGGAAGAGGTCAAGACCATCAGCTTCGCGCATCACATCGTGGCGCGCAGGGGCATTTCGGAATCGACGGTGGCAGCCTTTACCCGCCAATTGTTCGCCATCCGCCAGACGCTGAAGAACGAATTCCCGCTGGCCGCGAAGATCGAGACACCGGATACCGACAAGGACGCCACCATTCCCGTGCATCCCGGCGCGGCCGCCTTTGTCGACGGCGAGGAGAAGACCTTCCTCGACCGCTACAGCGATTTCATCTGGTGGGGATTGATGGGGCTGTCGGCGATGGGTTCGGCCGGCGCATGGTTCGCCGGCTATCTCAAGAAGGACGAGCGCAACGTCAACGTATCGCAGCGCGACCGGCTGCTCGACATGCTCGCCACCGCACGCCAGTGCGATTCGATGGAAGAGCTCGACCAGATGCAGGCGGAAGCCGACGCCATCCTGCGCGACACGCTGCTATGTTTCGAACACGGCACGATCGAGGAAGGCACGTTGACCGCCTTCAACATCGCGATCGAGCAGTTCCACAACGCGGTCGCCGACCGCAAGGCGCTGCTGATGAGCATGCCGCAGAATTTGCAGCGGGCGAGCGCACAGTTCCGCGCCGCCGGAAACGCCTGATCGGCATTTTCAGGTAATCGAACCGTCATCGATCCTTTCTAACTCTGTCGCCGGGCCAATGCATTCTCGCGCCGGTTCCAGGAGGCTTGCATGACATTCGGGATTTCCCGCGGACTTTCGCGACGTCGTTTTCTCTCCGCCGCCGGAGCTGCAGCGACAGGTGCGCTCGCGATACCGTATCTCAGCCGCGCGGCCGACCGGCCGATCGTGACGTCCGGCGTGCAGTCCGGCGACGTCGGAGCCGACGGCGGCGTCGTGTGGGCTCGCGCCGACCGCCCCTCGCAGATGCTCGTCGAGGCCGCGACCTCGGAGTCGTTTGCCAACGTGCGGGCGCTGCCGCCGGTCGCGGCGCTGCCCGAGAGCGACTTCACGGCAAAAATGCTGCTGCAGAACCTGCCCGCGGGGCAGGAGATATTCTACCGCGTCCGGTTTCGCGATCTATCCGACATCAATGTCGAGAGCGAGCCTGTGCTCGGGCGCTTTCGTACCGCGCCGGCCGATCGGCGCGACGTCAGTTTCGTCTGGGGCGGCGACGTCGCCGGACAGGGTTGGGGCATCAACCCGGATGACGGCGGCATGTTCACCTTCGCCACCATGCGCAAGCATCGCCCGGATTTCCTGCTGCACTCCGGCGACACCGTCTATGCCGACGGGCCGATCCAGCGCGAGGTGACGCTTGCCGACGGCAAGACCTGGAAGAATGTCACCATTGCAGAGAAGGCAAAAGTCGCCGAGACGCTCGACGAGTTCCGCGCCGCGCACAAGTACAATTTCATGGACGAGCATGTGCGTGCCTTCAACGCCGAGGTGCCGGTCTTCGTGCAGTGGGACGACCATGAGGTCACCAACAACTGGTCGCTGTCGAAACAACTGCCCGCCGCCTACAAGGAGCGCAGCATCAGCCTGCTTGCCGCCCGCGCCGCGCGCGCGTTTCACGAAATGTATCCGATCCGCGAGAGCATCACCGAACCCGGCCGGCTCTACCGCACGCTCAATTATGGTCCGCATCTCGACGTCTTCATGCTGGACGAACGCAGCTATCGCGGCCCCAACGGCCCCAATTTGCAGGCCGCTTACGGTCCCGAGAGCTACTTCCTTGGCCCCGACCAGCTTGCATGGCTGAAACGGGCGTTGCTGAATTCGCGCGCGACCTGGAAGGTGATCGCATCCGACATGCCGCTTTCCATCGTCGTCTACGACGATGCCGCCAACAGGCAAGGCTCGGAAGCGATTGCGCAGGGCGACGGCCCGCCGCGCGGCCGCGAACTTGAGATCGCCGACCTGCTGCGCTTCATCAAGACGTCAGGCATCGTCAACACGGTCTGGCTGACGGCGGATGTGCATTACGCGGCGGCGCACTACTACAACCCCGACAAGGCGCAATTCCAGGAGTTCGACCCGTTCTGGGAGTTCGTCTCGGGTCCGCTGCATGCCGGCACGTTCGGCCCGAACGAGCTCGACAATACGTTCGGCCCCGAGGTGAAGTTCATCAAGGCGCCCGGACCCGGCAAACAGAACCTGCCGCCGTCCGCCGGCATGCAGTTCTTCGGCCATGTGAGGATCGATGGCGCCAGCGGGCAAATGACGGTTACGTTGCGCGACCGTGCCGATGTCGCGCTGTGGTCGACGACGCTCGATCCCAAGCCGATTTAGAGCGTTTTCCAGCGAAAGCCCGCCCCGGACTTGATCCGGGGTGGCAACCGGTTCGCATAAAGAAACGCGTCAAAACAAAAATCTAGAGCCCCGTTCCGATTCAATCGGAACGGGGCTCTAGCTTCTGTTCAGCGCTTGAGGCAGTTCTGCAGCAATGCCTGCAACGCGTCGGTCGAATAGGGTTTGGGCAGTCGCGGCTTGCCCGCGAATGCGGCCGGGAGCAGGGTATTGGCGCCGTAGCCGGTGACGAAAGCATAGGGGATTTTCAGCGCCTCCAGCCGTTCGGCAACGGCGAAGCTTTTTTCCCTGATCAGGCTGACGTCGAGCAGCGCGAATTCCGGGGCCCGAACGGCGATCAGTTCAAGCGCCTTGGCCACGTTCGCGGCGGTACGCACCGTTTTCACGCCAAAACTCAGGATCGTGTCTTCGAAATCGAGCGCGATGATCGGATCGTCCTCGACGACCAACACGTCGTTGGGCATGCCGTCGCCCCGGGCGGGTTCCATGTTCTCGCCAGTCGGTTCAAAATTTCTGGTTTCGGGAGCCAGGACCGAGGTCCCGGTACTGCGCGCCCAGCCGACGCCTGTGAAGCGCGCCCGCCGGTTCCGGAACCGAAACCACCACAAGACCGTTCTACCGTCTGTCCACTAGTGAACAGATAAGCGCGTCCGGATCGATTTATTGTGTACGGACGGGAGCGGGAAACCATCAATGACTTCGCGACTACGGGACACGGCAGGCGGGCGGCCGTTCAACAATCTGCTGCGCCGGCTGAACGATGCCGATTTCGCGTTGATCGAGCCGCATCTTGCCGCGACCGACGCCAATCCAAACGATCTGCTCTACAGCCCCGGCGACAACGTCGAGACCGTGCATTTTCCCTGCGGTTCCAGCCTGGTTTCCTACATGGTGACCAACGAGGACGGCCGGGATGTCGAGACCATCCTGATCGGCCGCGAGGGTGCGGTCGGCGGCATCGTCAGCCAGGGCTTTCTCCCGGCCTATACACGGATCACCGTCAAATTCGCCGGCCCCGTCGTGCGGCTGCC
>DATCXE010000017.1:0-3916 GCA_036565985.1 Bradyrhizobium sp. | reverse complement strand
GATGCCCGGACCCTCCAGCGGCAGGCCCTGCGGGCCCCAGATCGTGCGCGTCATGTCCTCGATGATCAGCGCGAGCCCAAACGTCAGCAGCAGGCTGTAGAGCGGATCGACACGCTTGTAGATTGGCCGGATTAGAATGCGCTCGACGACCAGGCCGATCGCGCCGGCGAGAATAGGCCCGGCGATGAGCGCGCCCCAGAAGCCGAGATAAGGCGAAAGCGTAAAGGCAAGGTAGGCGCCGATGACGAGAAAGCCGCCATGCGCCATGTTGATCACTGAATTCAAGCTTAGGATGAGCGCCAGTCCCAGCGCCATCAGCGCATAGAACACGCCCTGGATCAGGCCATTGAAGGCATTGAAAAGCAGAAGCTGAGTCACTGAACTAGCCCGCCGTCTATCACTCAATTCGAAGCCGCAACCGCGCCGCCCATGTTCATTGAGCGGCGCGGTCTTAGCCGATTAGCCGATTTCTAGCGCATTAGGCCGGGTAGTCGAGCGTGCAGCCCGTATCCTTGACCGACAGTGCGATCTTGTCGCCGGGGACGATATCCGCGACCTTGAACACGTGCGGATATTTTCCGTCAGGAATGATCTCGCCGGGGAATTCGCTCGACATGAGCTGGTGATCGCCGGGCCGGAAATAGACCTTGTTCGGCTGGAGTTTGACCTCGGGCGGCAATTCCAAGCCTTCCAGCGCCTTGGCGACCTTGACGCGATCTACCGTCTTCGCCTTCGTGGCCCCCAGCGCGAGAGCATGCAGACCGGCATAGCCGAACCAGGTGCGCGCGCTCGGATAAGTGCCGTCCGGATGGGCCTTCTGATAGGCCGCCACCCATTCCTTGACGTGCGGCGTGTTCGGCTGATCCCAATACCATTCCAGCGTCCACCAGCCTTGCTTGGCTTCCTTCGGCAGAGCGCGCAGCACTTCGAGCTCGCTGAGACCACCGCCGATCGCGAACTTCTTCGTCAGGCCGAACTGCGCGGCCTGCTTCATGCAGTTCACCAGATCCTGACCGTCGACGAGCAGGACAAGCACGTCGGGCTTGCTTTGCTGTGCCTTGATCAAATAGGACGAGAAGTCGGTGGTGCCGAGCGGCGACAATGAATTGCCGAGCGTGGTGCCGCCCATGCCCTTCAGCAGCTTGGCGTAGGCCGCCTGCAGCGTGTGGCCGTAGGCGTAATCCGGTGTGATGAAGTACCACTTGCCGCCGAACTTCTTGTAGAGCGTCGAGGCCAGGCCCGCGGCCAGCATGTAGGTCGTGGTGCAGATACGGAACGTGGTCCAGTGGCACTTCGAGCCGGTAACCGGATCGGTATGTCCGCCAGTCACCATGTAGAGCATGCCCTTGTCATGCGCCACCTGGCTGACCGACAGCGCCGTCGCCGACGACACCGCACCCATCAGAAAATCGACTTTATCCTGCTCGATCAGCTTGTGCGCCTTCTGCGCGGCCAGACCGGCATTGGCGCCCTCGTCTTCGATCAACAGTTCGACCTTGCGGCCAAGCAGGCCGCCCTTGGCATTGACCTCGGCCAGCGCCATCTGGGCACCACGCTTTTCGCTCTCGCCTTCGGCGGCATAGGTGCCGGTGAGCGGATCGTGCATGCCGATTTTGATCGGCGTCTCGCCCTGCGCATAGGTCAGAATCGGCGGCGAAAACACCGCGGTCGCGCCGAGTAGCGCCCCGGTCTTGATGATCGTGCGGCGGTTGAGGGGCGTAAGGAGCTTACGTGTCATGGTCGTCTTCCTCCGTGCGCGGCATTACATTGCCGGCTTGTCAAAAAATTATCGGAGACAGTACGAGCGCGCGAACGTCATCAACGTTCTGTGCCGCCCTGTCTCCTCTTATCGTCATGCTAATGTGAGGCGACGTTTACACGCAAGATTAAAACGAAAATTCAAACGAAAATTGTTGCGCCGACACGCATTTGCTGTCGTTGGGCGTTCAAATTCGTGACGAACTTGCCCAACTACAATCCAACGAGTCGAACAACACTTTCGTCTAAGTATGCCAATTTATCTTACTAGAAATAAAAAAGAATTTCAGCGCATTGTCTGCATGCCGGCTGCCCACGTGTGGCAAACTGGCGCCAACTCAGAAGACGCCGATATGCAGCCCGTCGAAACAGGAGACCGCCCGTGAGAGGCATCATCGCGACGCTGGCGACCGTCTGGCGAATCGCCGCCCCGTATTTTCTCCGCGCCGAAGACCGCTGGTCCGGCCGCATTCTGCTGGCAGCAGTGATCGCGATCGAGCTGTCGATCGTCGCCATCACCGTGCTGATCAACGAATGGAATGCGCGCTTCTACAACGCGCTGCAGGACCGGAATTGGGACGCCTTCGTCTACCAGCTCGGCTATTTCTGCGTGCTGGCGGCGGCCTTCATCCTGCTCGCGGTCTACCAGCTCTATCTCAATCAGTGGCTAGAAATTCGCTGGCGGCGCTGGCTGACCCGAAGCTATCTCGATCACTGGATGTCCGACGCCAACCATTACCGCATGCAGTTGCTTGGCGACGCCGCCGACAACCCCGACCAGCGCATCTCGGAGGACATCCGGCAGTTCATCGAGTTCACGCTTACGATCGGGCTGCAACTCTTGAATTCGCTGGTCACGCTCGCCTCCTTCCTGGTCATCCTGTGGTCGCTGTCGGCGGCAGCGCCGCTGCATCTGTTCGGGATGAGCTTCACCATTCCGGGCTATCTGCTGTGGGCGGCGCTGATCTACGCCGTCCTCGGCACCGCTCTCACCCATCTGATCGGCCGTCCGTTGATCGCGCTGAACTTCCAGCAGCAGCGCTATGAAGCCGATTTCCGGTTCAACCTGGTGCGTGTGCGCGAGAGCTCCGAGCAGATCGCGCTGCTCGAGGGCGAGCGCGCAGAGCGCGACCGGTTGCTGATGCGCTTCGCCGCCGTGGTCGGCAACTGGTACGCGATCATGACGCGGCAGAAGAAACTGACGTTCTTCACCGCCGGCTACTCGCAGGCCTCCACGGTGTTTCCCTTCGTCATGGTGAGCCCGGCCTACTTCGCCGGCGCCATTCAACTCGGCGGACTGATGCAGACCGCGAACGCCTTCGGTCAGGTGCAGAACGCGCTGTCGGTGTTCGTCACGTTGTACCGGAATCTGGCGGAATGGCGCGCGGTGATCGAGCGCCTGTCCGGCTTCGATCAGTCGGTCGCGGCCGCGCGCGCGGTGGCAAACAAGCCGCCGGCGATTAAAGTTGCGTTCGGCAAAAAAGCCGCTGTCGCCTTCGACGACCTGAAGGTGCGTTTGCCGAACGGCGTGCCGCTGGTGAACGCCTCGAACCTGGCGATCCACGGCGGCGACCGCGTGCTGGTGAGCGGACCATCGGGCTCCGGCAAGTCAACTTTGTTCCGCGCGCTCGCCGGCGTCTGGCCGTTCGGCTCGGGCACCATCAGGGTGCCGAGGGACGCCAAGGTGATGATCCTGCCGCAGCGGCCCTATTTCCCGATCGCGCCGTTGGCGGCGGCCGTCGCCTACCCGGCCGAGGCCGGCGCCTTCCAGACCGCGCAGGTGGCCGAGATCATCGGCGCGGTCGGCCTGCCGGCGCTCGCCGACCGCATCGACGAGGAGGCGCACTGGAACCGGATGCTGTCACCGGGCGAGCAGCAGCGGCTCGGCGTCGCTCGCGCCATCCTGCAAGCGCCGGATTATCTGTTCCTCGACGAGGCCACCGCCTCGCTCGACGAACCTTCGGAGGCGGCGCTCTATCATCTGCTGGCGGAGCGGCTGCCCGATGCCGCGATCGTCTCGATCGGCCACCGCTCCACCTTGACCGCGCTGCACGACCGATTCATGCGCCTCGAGCGTGACGGCGACCACTATGTCCTGGGCGAAGGCAGCCTAACGCCGGCCGAATAACCTGATCGGCGCATGAAAAAATGGCGGCGG
>DATCXE010000005.1:0-5415 GCA_036565985.1 Bradyrhizobium sp. | reverse complement strand
GGGCGTCATCGCCACCAGCGCGCCCTGGGTGACGTTGAACCGGACGCTCTTGGCGGCGAGTTCGTCGATGATGGCGGCTTCCGCGACGCCCTGCAGTTTCGGGTCGATCGTGGTCTCGACCACGATGCTCTGGTCGATCTGTCCGACGAGATCGTCGAGCACTTCGCCGATCCAGTCGGCGACGTAATTGACGGTGCCGGCGCCGACCGGCTTCCCCTTGTAGGAGGGGTGGCCGATCGAGGCCTTGGCCTGCGCCTCGGTGATGAACCTGGCGTCAGCCATTGCCGACAGCACGATCTGGGCTCGCTGCTCGGCGCCTTCGGGGTTGCGGTTCGGCGCCAGTCGCGACGGCGACTTGACGAGGCCCGCCAGCATCGCGGCTTCCGCGATCGTGACGTTCCTGGCGGACTTGCCGAAATAGCGCTGCGCCGCCGCTTCGACGCCATAGGCGCCGGAGCCGAAATAGACGCGGTTGAGATAGAGCTCGAGAATTTCGTTCTTCGAATGCTTGCGCTCCAGCCACAGCGCGAGCTCCAGTTCCTGCAGCTTGCGCGTTATCGTCCGTTCCTGGGTGAGGAACAGGTTCTTGGCGAGCTGCTGGCTCAGCGTCGAACCGCCCTGCGAGACGCCGCGATGCAGTACGTTGGCGACCGCCGCGCGAGCGATGCCGACGGGGTCGACGCCGTAATGCGAATAGAAGCGGCGGTCTTCGATGGCGATGAACGCTTTCGGCAGATAGGGCGGCAGATCCTTCAGCGCGACATTGGCGCCGGGCATTTCGCCGCGCGTGGCCAGCACGCTGCCGTCGAAGCCAACTATCTGGATAGTCGGCGGGCGCTTTGGAATTTCCAGCGACTGGATCGCCGGCAGATGGGCGCCGACCCAGACCACGACGCCGACGATGGCGATCGCCGCCCACAGGCCGAGCACCGCGCCCCAATAGACCAGCCGACCCCAGCGTAGCTTTCGCCCTTTCGAACGCCGCTTGGCGCCGCTCCTGGCGGCCCGCGGTTTGCGCTCGCGCGGCGGCTCGTCCTCGTCAACCTCTTCGCGCTTGCGCTTGCTGGGCACTGATTTCTTCGGCTTCTCTTCGTCGTCGGTGGCGGCAGGGATGCGATCATCGGGCGAGAGCCGCAGGTCGGCGAGCGCCGCCGGAAGCCCGAAAAGCGGCTCCTTGCGTCCGCCGCTTTTTTTCCGTCCCCACGCCATGACAAACGCCGCTCATACCCGTCCGCCCACACGGTATCGGGCGCTGTTTAAGGCGCGGTTACCGAGAGGTTAATGCGGGATTAGGAGGTGCGGCGGAGCGTGCTAGTCTGGCATCAACGTCAATGATCACGCTTTCAGGGAAGAAGCCGCATGGGCCACATCGATCCGACCAAAGAAGTTTTCGCAGAGTTCAGGGCCAACGACCGGCCGGGGCCGATCCACATGCTCAACCTGGTCCGCCTGCGCGCGCAGGCGGCCTATCCCGATGGCCGCAAGGCCACCGGCGCGGAGGCCTATGCGGCCTATGGCCGGGAAAGCGGCCCGGTGTTCGAGCGGCTCGGCGGCAGGATCGTCTGGCAGGGGCGGTTCGAGCTGATGCTGATCGGTCCTGCAGAGGAGCGCTGGGATCACTGCTTCATCGCCGAATATCCAAGCGTCGGCGCGTTCGCGGAGATGATCCGCGATCCGGTTTATCGCGAAGCGGTGAAACATCGCCAGGCCGCGGTCGAGGATTCCCGCCTGGTCCGCCACGCGGTGCTGCCGGTCGGCAAGACGTTCGGGGAGATTCCGAAGTAGGAGGGGCCTACGAAAAGCCTACCAAAAAATCGGCGGCCCCGAGGGACCGCCGATCGCTTCTTCCGCCGATCGTCGTCGCGAGGGCGTCGGGTCTAGCCCGCTGCGCCCTTGTCCTCGAGGATCGGGCCGAACAGTTCCCAGCGCTCGCCGTTGAACTTCATCATCTGCAGCTGCTTGTTGACGCGGTAATCATCCGGCGTGGTGTTGACGGTGATGCCCGGCAGCAGCAGGTCGAGCTGAACATTCTTCAGGTTGGTGGCCTGCTTCAGCACGTTCTCGCGGGTCAGGTTGTCGCCGCATGCCTTGAGCACATGGATCATCAATTGCGAGGTCATGTAGCCATAGGAGTTGAAGCTCGAATCCTTGTCGCCGTCCGGATAGTACTTGGCCATGAATTCGAAGTACTTCTTCATGCCCGCATCGTCCTTCCAGGTCGGATCGAGCGGATCCTTGCCGTAGTTGACGCTGATCACGCCCTTGGAGGCTTCGAGCCCCGCGGGCTTCATCACGGCGCCGACCGAGGTCGCGTTGATGTCGAGGATGTGAACGGGCTTCCAGCCGAGTTCGTGGATCTTCTTGATTGCCTGCGCCGCCTGCTTCGGCGTGGTCGCCGAGAAGAACAGGTCCGCGCCGGCGTCCTTGATCTTGAGGATCTGCGAGTCGATGGTCGGGTCTGCGACTTCGTAGGAAGCTTCCGCCACGATCATCTTCGCAGCCTTGTCGCCAAGGCCGGCCTTGATGCCGTTCAGGTAATCCTTGCCGAGGTCGTCGTTCTGGTAGAGCACGCCGATCTTGGCGTTCGGATATTCCTTGATGATGTACTGGCCGTAGATCCGTCCCTCGACGAAGTAGTTGGGGTTGAAGCCCATCGTCCAGGGGAAATTCTTCGGGTCGGTAAACTTCGATGCGCCGGTGGCGGCGAACAGCTGCGGCACCTTCTTGGCGTTCAGGTATTTCTGCACGGCCGCGTTCGAGGGCGTGCCGAGCAGCTGGAACGTCAGCAGCACTTCGTCGCTCTCGACCAGCTTGCGCACCTGCTCGACCGCCTTCGGCGGCGAGTAGGCGTCGTCATACTGGACCAGGTTGATCTTGCGGCCGTTCACGCCGCCCTGATCGTTGATCATCTTCATATAGGCGGCCTGCGTCTTGCCGATGGTGGCATAGGCGGAAGCCGGTCCGCTGAATGGATTGGTCTGGCCGATCTTGATCTCGGTGTCGGACGCGCCGGTATCGTATTTCTTCTGCGCGTGGGCCGACGAGACCGACAGCGCAACCGCAAGCGCCGTGCCGGTCACCAGATGGAAAATACCCTTCCTCATATCCCTGGAATCCTCATATGTGTGATTGAACCGATGAACCTTGCCGGGGGCTATATTGAGCCTAAGGGCGTCATCGTTGCGGCCGATACTGGCGGAACGCATGTTGCATTGCAAGGCGCGGGGCCGGATCGCCGCGCGATTTCATGTTCGACCTTAGTTAGGGCTAGAACGCGGGCATCGGCTTTCGCTGCACAAAAAGAATCCAGCGGTATCGCCGTGCTTGTGGCTGCGCGCAGGAGCTGGAACTTCCTGTACCGAAACGAGACCGCCGGCGTCGCTGTCATTGCGACGCCGGCGGCATCCGCCGATCGATCCCCCTTGTCTAGCCGGCCGGGCTGGTGTCCTCGAGGATCGGACCAAACAGCTCCCAGCGTTCGCCGTTGAACTTCATCATCTGGAACTGCTTGTTGACGCGGTAGTCGTTAGGTCCGGTATTGATCTTCATGCCGGGCAGGCTGAGGTCGAGCACGACGTCCTTCAACGAGGCCGCCTGCCGCATCACGTTCTCGCGCGTCAGGTCGTCGCCGCACTGCTTGAGCACCTGCACCAGCAATTGCGCGGTCGAATACCCATAGGTGTTGACCGTGTTCATCTTGTCGCCTTCCGGAAAGTATTTCGTCATGAAGTCGAAATACTTCTTCAGGCCCGGATCGTCCTTCCAGGTCGGATCGGCCGGATCCTTGCCGTAGTTGACGCTGATCACGCCCTTCGACGCCTCGAGGCCAGCCGGTTGCAGTGTGGCGCTCACCGGACTCGCGTTGATGTCGAGGATATGCACCGGCTTCCAGTTGAGTTCGTGGATCTTCCGGATCGCCTGCGCCGCCTGCTTCGGCGTTGAGGCGCTGTAGAACAGATCCGCGCCCGAGTCCTTGATCTTCAGCACCTGCGAATCGATGGTCGGGTCGGCGACTTCGTAGGAAGCCTCAGCGACGATCATCTTCGCAGCCTTGTCGCCAAGGCCGGCTCTCAGTCCGTTGATGTAATCCTTACCCAGATCGTCGTTCTGATAGAGGATGCCGATCTTGGCGTTCGGATGCTCCTTCAGGATGTACTGACCGTAGATGCGGCCCTCGACGAAATAGTTCGGATTGTAGCCCATCGTCCATGGGAAGTTCTTGGGATCGGTGAACTTCGATGCGCCGGTGGAGGCGAAGAGTTGCGGCACCTTCTTGGCGTTGAGATATTTCTGCACGGCCGCATTGGCCGCGGTGCCGATAATCTGGAAGGTCAGGAAGACCTCGTCGCCTTCCACGAGCTTGCGGACCTGCTCAACCGTCTTCGGCGGCGAATAGGCGTCGTCGTACTGGATCAAATTGATCTTGCGGCCGTTGATGCCGCCCTGCTCATTGATCATCCGCATATAGGCGGCCTGCGTCTTGCCGATATTGGCATAGACGGAATAGGCGCCCGAGAACGGCACGGTCTGTCCGATCTTGATCTCGGTGTCGCTGGCGCCGGTATCGTACTTCTTCTGCGCGTAAGCCGAGGAAGCCGACAGCGCGATCGCAACCGCCATCGTGGCGAATAGCCGGGTAGTCCCGTTCTTCATATCGTTATCTCCCACATGTGCCGATGGTCGAACGCCATCGTTGCCAGGGAGTTTGGCGGAACGGTTTTGCTAATGCAAGGCGGTGCGCGAGAGAGGGTTCCTACGCCAGCCAGAGCAGGATCCATGCGAACGCGGCCGGCGCGGCCTGTACATAAAGTATCCGCCGGCTCACCGTCGCCGCCCCGTACACGCCGGCCACGATCACGCACAGCAGGAAAAACACCTTGATCTGGAACGCAAACGCCGGGTTGGGGTGGAGCAGGCCCCAGACGAGGCCCGCGGCAAGGAACCCGTTGTACAGGCCCTGATTGGCGGCCAGCACCGCCGATTCCGTCGCCTTCTCGATCGAGTTGCGGAAGGTCTTCAGGCCCAGCGGCCTGGTCCAGAGAAACATTTCGAGGATGAGAAAATAGACATGCAGCGCGGCAACCACCGCGACCAGAAAATTTGCAATCCAGATCATGTCGCGGTCCCCAACCGGCAGCAGAAATCGGGTGGACGCTAGCATGGCTTTCCGTGAAGAATGCTCCCGTCTGCCGATATTTTTTCCAACCGTGGCAGTGCCCGATTGCGAGTGGGATCCATGCGCGCCATAGCGCCCGAAAATTTCGACCTCGATCGGCTGCCGACGCCGATCGGCACCGCGCTGCTGGTGACCGATGCGGATGGAAACCTGCGCGCGCTCGACTGGGAGGATTAC
Source organism: Bradyrhizobium sp. (assembly GCA_036565985.1). Classification (GTDB taxonomy): domain Bacteria; phylum Pseudomonadota; class Alphaproteobacteria; order Rhizobiales; family Xanthobacteraceae; genus Bradyrhizobium. The sequence goes on along the minus strand of DATCXE010000005.1, from coordinate 62 downwards.
GAGACGCGCATGAAGGAGTTGCTGCGCCTGCATTATGGCGCGGTGAACCTCAAGCCGGCGCG
>DATCXE010000003.1:0-7434 GCA_036565985.1 Bradyrhizobium sp. | reverse complement strand
ATCCACGAACCAGGCGACGACCGAGAGCAGTGCGGCGGCCAGCAGCACCTGCCAGAACACAAGCTGAAAGGGCGTCGAAATCCATCGGTGCGCCCTGACGTAGACGATGTTGCCGGCCCAGCAGAACGCCGCCACCAGAATGAGACCGCTGCCGAACAGCGCGTTGCGGTCACCCCAGTTCAGCGTCTGCGGATTGAAGATGACCGCAAGGCCCGCGAGGCCGAAGCCGATCCCGATGGCGCGGCGACGCGTGATCTCCTCCGACAGGAACATGGCCGCCCCGATCGCGACCCACAGCGGCGTCGTATAGCCGAGCACGATGGCCCTGCCCGCCGGCACGTATTGCAGCCCGATCGCAATCAGCGCCGAGAACGCCACCAGATGCAGGATCGAGGTGCAGAACACCACCGGCAGGTCGCCGCGCCTGGGGATGATGAAATCACCCTGCATCCACAACAGCGGCGCGAGCGCGACGGCGGCAATCATGCAGCGCAGCGCCGTCGCCCACAACGGCGTCACATCGTGGACGATCAGCTTCGTCACCGGCCAGTTGGTGCCCCATGCCAGCACGACACCGGCGAGCAGCACCGCCGCGCCGCGGGTCGAAAGTCCACCAGCCATCTCCTATGCGTCCCTGCCCTGATGCCAGACAGATTGCCTAGCCTTCTAACTGGCCCTAATGAAAGAACCAGCCTTGGCAGATTGAAGGTACCAGTTATGGACGACCTGTTGCCCGGAATGCTCGATCTCGCGCGCAACGGCGGCGAGACGCTGACGCGCCAGCTCACCGATCAATTGCGCTCCCTCATCACCGGCGGCCGCCTCGCGCCCGGCCAGCGCCTGCCGTCAAGCCGGCATCTTGCGCAATCGCTCGACGTGTCGCGCAACACGGTCTCGTTTGCGATCGAGCAACTGGCCGCGGAAGGTTATGTCACCCTGTCCGCCGGGCGGCGTCCGGCGGTAGCCGAGGGCCTTGCGCTCGATCGCCGCAAGGTATCGTCGCGAACAAACGCAAGCGACCGGGTGAACCTGTCGCCCTGGGCGCGCAGCCTGCAACGATCGATCTGGCCGCCCGTACACAAGGGGCGGCCGCGACCGTTTCAGCCGGGGCTGGCAGATGAGCGCGAGTTTCCGCACGATCTGTGGAGCCGCTGCCTGCGACGCGCCGCGCGCAACGCATTGTCGCGCCGCGACCGGTCCATCAACCATCCGCCGCTGCAGGAAGCGCTGCTGACGCATCTTTCGGTTCATCGCGGGATCAAGGCCAGGCCGGGCCAGATCCTGATCGTGCCAACGGCGCAAGCCGCCATCGCGCTGGTCGCGGCCGCGTTGCTCGAACCGGGCGATCACGCCTGGGCCGAGAGCCCCGGCTATGGCGGCGCCTACGTCGCCTTCAAGGCCGCCGGCGCCATCGTCTCCGCCATGCCGCTCGACGAACAGGGCATGACGATCGGCTCCCGAAAGGATGCGCCGCGGGTCATCTTCATCACCCCGTCGCACCAGTACCCGACGGGGCGGCTGATGCCGATCGGCCGCCGCCTCGAACTGCTTCGCTATGCCGATGCCGTCGGCGCCTGCATCATCGAGGACGACTACGACGGCGAATTTCACTACGAGGCGCGCCCGGTGGCCGCGCTGCAGGGGCTGGCGCCGTCGCCGCGCATCTTCTATCTCGGCACCTTCTCGAAAGCGACCTATGCGGACATCCGCTTCGGCTATGTCGTGGTGCCCGAAGCGCAGATCGAAATCTTCGAACTGGCGCAACGTCACATGGGAATGTTGACGTCGATCGCGATGCAGGATGCGCTGGCCGAATTCATCGGCGCGGGCGCCTATCTCGGTCACATCAAAAGAATGACGCGTCTCTACAAGGCAAGGCGCGACCGCATGCTTCAGGCGCTTGCCAGCGAAGCCGGCAGCCGGCTTACCGTGGAGACCCCGGCCGGCGGGATGCAACTGCTGGCGAGGTGTCACGGCTCAACCGACGATCGGAAACTGGCGGCGCGGCTGCTCGAGGCTGATGTCGTCAGCCGCGCGCTGTCGATCATGACGTATCACAGGACCGATGAGCAGGGCCTGTTTCTCGGCTTCGCCGCGTGGAACGAGAAAGAGATCGACCGGGCCGCGCGCGTGCTCGGCCGTATCGTGCGTCAAGGGCGCTGACGAAGGCGCTGCTCGGCGTCCCGATATTCCGCGATGGTGCGCGCAACCATCTCGTCGACGGAAAGAATTTCGCTCACGCCCGAGATCGCGTGTCCCGCGCTCCAGATGTCCTTCCAGCGCTTGGGGCGATTCTCGCGCGCGCCGATGTCGATATCCTTGCCGATATCGATGGCGCCGCGCTCGGGCAGATCGTCGGGATCGAGGCCGGCGGCCTCGATCGAGGGCCGCAGCATGTTGGTCTGCAATCCCGTAAACGCTTTCGTCAGCAGGATGTCGTCGGCGCTGCCGGCGACGAGCATCTCCCTGTAACGCTCGTCGGCCATGCTCTCGCGGGTCGCAATGAACTTGGTGCCCATATAGGCGAGGTCGCAGCCGAGCGCCTGCGCGGCGCGCAACGCGTGGCCGTCGGCGATGCCGCCGGCGAGCACCAGCGGGCCATCGAAGAACGCCCGCACCGCGCGCACGAACACGAAGGGATTGAGCCAGCCGGTCTGGCCGCCCGCGCCTGCCGTCAGCAGCACCAGCCCGTCGGCGCCGGCCGCGACCGCCCGCTCGGCATGGCGGATCGAGGCGACATCGGCGAATACCAGCGCGCCGGCGTCGTGCAACGGACCGAGCACCGGCGCCGGCGATCCCACCGAGGTGATGACCATCTCAGGCTTGTGCCGCAGCAATATTTGCAGATCCTGCTCGAGCCGCGCGTTGGAGCGATGCACGATCAGGTTGGCGCAGACGGGCGCGGCGCGCTTGCCGCTTGCATCCGAATGAACCTGCAAGCGACGTTCGATCTCGCCGAGCCATTCGTCGAGTTGTTCGGGACCGCGGCAGTTCACCGTCGGGAACGAACCGATCACCCCGTTGCGGCACGCAGCTACCACGAGTTCGATGCCCGACACGAGAAACATCGGCGCAGCAATCAGCGGCAGGCTGAGGCGTTCGTTGAAGCGTGAAAGAACATGGGTTGGTTGCGTCATGCCGGCTTGAGCAGCTTCCTCGTTGTGCTAGCGTTGATTTCTAGACATTGGCACGGGCGAAGGCCAATTACAAAACTTGCGGGAGAAAAGAAGATGAGCAATCCGCTCTACGCGTTTCCAGCGTCGTGCGAACAGACCTTGCGGGCGCTGGCGCGCTACCCTGCGCGCACCGCGTTCAGCTGGCCGGGCGGATCGATCACCTACCAGGGCACGACCGACATGATCGGGCGCATGCAGGCCGTGTTCATGCGGGTCGGCTTTCAACCCGGCACCCGCGTCGCGTTTCTCACCGCCAACCGCGCCGACACCTGGTGCGCCGGCGTCGCCGCGCAATTGTCGCGGCTGGCGATCACCTGGCTGCATCCGCTGGGTTCGCTCGACGACCAGCTGTTCCAGCTGGAAGATTCCGAAGCACAGATGCTGGTGGTCGACGGCGCCACGTTCCGCGACCGCGGCCGCGAACTCGCCGCCAGGGCATCGGGCCTGAAAACCGTGTTCACGCTCGGCCCGGCCGATTACGGCTCCGATCTGCTGCGGGCGATCGAGGCCGCAGGCAACGCCACCGCGCGCAATTTCGCCGGCCCGGACGATGTCGCCACGCTGAACTACACCGGCGGCACGACCGGAAAATCCAAGGGCGCGCTGCGCCATCACCGCCAGCAAAGCGGCTTCGCCAACGCGATCCTGGCCGATTTCGAAATTCCGGCCAACCCGAGCTACCTGACGGTGGCGCCGATCAGCCATGTCGCCGGGACGAAAGTGCTGCCGACGCTGATGCGCGGCGGCACCGTGTACATGCTGAAGGGCTTCGACCCCGAGGCGGTATTCAAGACCATCGAGCGCGAGCGCATCAATTTCACGCTGTTCGTGCCGACGATGATCTACGTCATGCTCGATCATCCCGCGCTCGACAAGACCGATCTCTCCTCGCTCGAACTGCTGCTGTACGGCGCCTCGGCGATGTCGCCGAGCCGGCTGGTCGAGGGCATCGAGCGGATCGGGCCGGTGTTCTCGCAGCTCTACGGCCAGACCGAATGCTATCCGGTGTCAGTGCTGCGCAAGGCCGACCACGATCCGAGGACGCCGGAGCTGTTTTCATCCTGCGGGTTCCCGATCGCCGCCTGCCAGGTCGCGATCCTGGACAATGACGACCGCGAAGTCGCAACCGGCGAGGCCGGCGAAATCTGCGTGCGCGCCACCCATGTGATGGCCGAGTACTGGAAACGGCCTGACATCACGGCGGAGACCCTGAGGAGCGGCTGGCTGCACACCGGCGACGTCGCGCGCAAGGACGAGCGCGGCTACATGTTCATCCTCGACCGCAAGAAGGACATGATCGTCTCCGGCGGCTTCAACATCTTTCCGCGCGAAGTCGAGGATGTGCTGTCGCAGCACGCCGACGTCGCGATGGTTGCCGTGGTCGGCGTGCCCGACGACAAATGGGGCGAGGCCGTTACCGCCGTGATCGTCGCCCGCGAAGGCGCGCGGCCGAATGCGGACGAACTGATCAATCTCGTCAAGGCGCGCAAGGGCTCCGCGCACGCGCCAAAGCACATCAAGTTCGTCAGCGAGCTGCCGATGACCGGCGTCGGCAAGATCGACAAGAAGGTGCTGAAGGCAGGCTTCTGGACCGGCCGCGACCGGATGGTGGGGTAGCGGCCCGGGCGACCTCACGCCAGCAATTGATCGAGCTGATCGCGCAACTGGTCCTGATGATAGGGCTTTGCAAGGCGCGGCAGGTCGAGTTGCGTGCCTTCGGGCAGCTCCGCATAGCCCGTCGCCAGCAGGACCGGAAGCGACGGGCGCACCTCGCGCGACGCCGCGACCAGTTCGAGCCCGGTCATCCCGGGCATCATATGGTCTGTCACCATCAGGTCGATCGGCTGTTCGCTCCGGAGGATGTCGAGCGCATGCCGGCCGGAATTGGCGCCGATCACCCGGTGGCCGAGATCCTCCAGCATTTCGGTCGTCGACATCGCAATCAAGGGATCGTCGTCGACAAACAGGATCACCGCCGAGCGCTTGATCTTCCGAGCGGCCGGCGCGGCACTTTCCGCTTCAGGCGCGGAGTTCGCGACGGGCAGCACCAGCGTCGCGCAGGTTCCCTTTCCGACCGTGCTGGTCAGTTGCAGCGTGCCGCCGAGCTGAACCGCCAGGCCATGCACCATCGACAGTCCGAGGCCGGTGCCTTTCCCGATCGGCTTCGACGAGAAGAACGGTTCGATCGCGCGCTTCAGTATTTCCGGCGACATGCCGGTCCCGGTATCGGCCACCGACAGTTCGAGATAGCGGCCCGGTGACAAAGACGGATCGCGCTTCGCTTCGCACTCGGTCACCTTGATATCGATCCGCCCGCCGTCCGGCATCGCGTCGCGGGCGTTGATCGCGAGATTGAGGATCGCAAGCTCGAGCTGGTTGGCGTCGATCCGCGCCGGCGGCAGGCCTTCAGCAATATCGAGCCGCAACGCCACACGGGGCCCGAGCGAACGTTCGAGCAGGTCGACCATGCCTTCGAGCAGGCTCCGCAGATCGACCGCGACCGCGCGCAGGTCCTGCTGGCGCGCGAAGGCCAGCAGGCGCTGGGTCAGCGACGCACCGCGCTCCGCACCCTGTAGCGCGCCGTCGACCAGCCGTCGCAGGCGCGGATCGTCCGGGATGCGCCTGCGCAACAGATCGAGATTGCCCATGACAGCCATCAGCAGGTTGTTGAAGTCGTGCGCGACGCCGCCGGTGAGCTGGCCGATGGTCTCCATCTTCTGGGCCTGTCGCAGCTGCTCCTGCGCTTGCTCGCGGGCGGCGACCTCTTTCATCAGCTCGGCCGAACGCTGTTCGACGCGCTGCTCGAGCGTTGCGGTCAATTCCGCCAGCGCGGTGCGTTCGGCCGCCAGTTGCGCCAGCAAATTCTCGCGCTCTATCTCGGCCGTCTTGCGGGCGGTGATATCGGAGCAAACGCCGACCAGCGACTTGATGCTGCCGTCGGGGCGATACACCGGGCGGCCGCGCACGTCGACCCAGTGCAGCGAACCGTCGGGCCAGATATTGCGGAACTCGATGTTATAGTCGTGTCCCTGCTCGACCGTGCGCGAGACGCTTTCATCGCGGCGCGCGCGATCGTCGGGATGGACCGCGCGCTCCAGGTCCTGATACGTGAACGTTCCCTCCACATCGCGTCCAAACGCGGACTTGCAGGATGCCGAGGCTTCAAAGCGGAGGTCGGGCAGATGCAGCTCCCACGTGCCGAGTTGCCCGGCCTTGAGCGCGGTTTGCAGCAGTTGCCCGCTTTCGGTCAGATCGCGAAGGATCGCGCGCGCCTCATATTGCCTGCGCCTTCCGCGCACCGCGGAGCCGACGATGCTGACAAGGGTGGTCGGATGAAACGGCCGCTCGATGAACGTGACATTCCCGAGCGACTGGCCGAGTCGCGCGGCGTCCGGATTGCGCTCCGGGCCGCCGCCCTGATGCGTCAGCAGTACGATCGGAAAGTCCGACCAGGGCGGTTGACCATTGAGCCAGTGCACAAGGTCGCGCAAATCGGCCGTCTTGATCGCCTCGTCCGCGATCACGGCAAGGCCGGCACCGCCGTCGATCTCTCGTGTGAGCGCGGCGAGATCGCTACAAATCTGCGCGTGGAAACCCGCCTCCCGGATCAGGGCGGCGGCGACGGATGCGTCACGGCCTCTGGGCGCGAGAATGACGGCCCGCTCGGATGAGGGACCGGCCCTCACGAGAAGGGACCCTCCAGCAGGGGTTGGCCTTCGCCGACATAGACAGGAACTCCGCTCAGTACTCCCTGGAAACCAGCGAGCGGCCCGCCAATCGTGAGCCCGCGGTTGTCGATGCGATACTCGCGGATCGTCGCTTCATGCGCACCGGTTCGTTTCTTGATGATCGATATGGCGCGGCGCACCGTGCCGATCGCCTCGAAATAGCGCAGCAGGATCACGGTATCCGCAAGATACGTCACATCGACCGGCGCTTTCATGTCGCCGACCAACCCGTGCTGGGCGACCGTCATGAAAGTCGCCGCGCCCTGGCGGTTGAGATACTGCAGCAATTCGTGCATGTGCAGGATCAGCGAGTTCTCCTCGGGCATCGCCGCCTGATAGCCGTTGAGGCTGTCGATCAGCACGGTCTTGACCCCGTTCTCGTCAACCCTCCTGCGAACGCGGTGCGCGAATTCGCCGGGAGAAAGCTCGGCGGCATCGACCTGCTCGATGAACAGACTGCCGTTGCGCCGCATCGCCTCGAGATCGATGCCAAGGCCTTTCATGCGATCGAAGAGAAGGCCCAGCTCTTC
>DATCXE010000838.1:0-2720 GCA_036565985.1 Bradyrhizobium sp. | reverse complement strand
CCCGAGGACGCCGCGGTGGCGAAACTGGCGGATGCGATCTTCGCGGCCTCGCGGGTGGACCAGGATGGCGCCGTCGCCGCGTGGGAGAAACACAATGCGGTGCTGCGCGAGCGGACCGACTGGCTCAACGGCCAGCGGTTCCACGCGCTGAAATATTCGGGCCCCGGCACCGATCTGACGATCGGCCTCGCCGACGGCCACGAATGGGAAGGCGGCGCCTCGACCGCCAGGAACGGCATCACCTGCAATGCCAATATCCCCACCGAGGAAGTGTTCACCACACCGCATTGCCGGCGGGTGAGTGGGCACGTCGTCTCCTCCAAACCGCTTTCATATCAGGGCACCTTGATCGACAACATTCAGGTGAAGTTCGAGGAAGGCCGCATCGTCGAGGCCAAAGCCTCGCGCGGCGAGGAAGTGTTGAAGAAGGTGCTCGACACCGATGAGGGTGCGGCTCGCCTCGGCGAAGTAGCGCTGGTGCCGCATTCCTCGCCGATCTCGAACAGCGGGTTACTGTTTTTCAATACGCTGTTCGACGAGAACGCCGCCTCCCACATCGCGCTCGGCCAGTGCTATTCGAAGTGCTTCGTCGGCGGCGACAAGCTGACGCCGCAGCAGATCGCAGACCAAGGCGGCAACAAGAGCCTCATTCACATCGACTGGATGATCGGCTCCGCCGAGACCGACATCGATGGCATCCATGCCGATGGGCGCAGCGTTCCGGTCATGCGCAAGGGCGAGTGGGCGTGAGGAGATTCCTCACGCCGGCCATCGTCAATCCAGCTTCAGCTTGTAAAAGTCCGTCGCCGTCTTCGAGAACAGTGCGGTTTTCTCGGCCTCGCTGTATTGTGCCGCCAGCCGCTTGAAGGCATTGAAGATCACCTGATAGCTGCACTGGCCTTTGTCCGGCGGGAAATTGCTCTCGAACATGCATCGGTTCGGCCCGAAGGCCTCGATGCAGGTTTCGATATAGGGCCGCCACGCGGTGGCGGCTTCCTCGGAAGACGGCGGCTTTGGCCGCAGGTGAAAGTCATAACCGAGCAGGCACATTGCGAGTCCGCCGAGCTTGACGACGACGTTTTCGCAACGCGCAATCTCGCGGATCGACGCCTTCCATTCCGGGAAGACTTCCTCGCGCCGGCCGGCAAAGCGGCCGATGCCGACCGGGCCGCCGCAATGATCCAGCACGATCCTCGTCCCGGGAAACGCCCGGGCGAGATCGGTGAGTTCGCCGATCTGCGGATGGAACAGCCAGGCGTCGAAGCTCAGGCCGAGCGGCGCGAGGCACGCAAATCCCTTGCGGAAGGTGGTGTCGAGCAGCAGACCTTTCGGTCGCGATGCGTACATGCCGGCGACGTCAGGATCGGCGTCCCAGGCGGAAGAATGGCGGATGCCGCGGAAGCGCCCGTTGCCGGCGGCAATCTCCGCCTCCAGCACCGCTTTCGCGCCGTCGCCGAGCAGCAGGTTGACATGGCTGACGATGCCGGCGCACATCGCGCCCTTGCCATAGCCGCCGCTGGCCGACATCGCCGCGACGCCGTTGGCGAACTCGACTTCGCCGACGGGACGGAACGCCTCGGGTCCGTTGGCGCGGTACATCGAGCGGCAGTCGACATAGACGGTCGCGACGATGTTGTGGCCGGACGCCATGTCGGCCGCCATCTCCTCGATCATGTAGCGCAGCCCGCCGCGTTCCCAGAGGTGATGATGCGGATCGACGATCGGTCGCGCCGGATCGATGATCTCCTCGGTGTATTGCGCCAGCCAGTCTTCGCGCGGGTTGGTAAAAAGCCCGCTGCTGGTGAACGGTACAGTGCTGACAGCCATTTGTTTCTCCCTTTGTTATTGTTTTATGGTCGTGTTCCTCGCAGGAGCGAAGCGATGAAAAAATCCGGACGTCTACTTGCCGAAGCATGGATTGCTTCGTCGCTATGCTCCTCGCAATGACGCTGATAGAATTAGGCCTCGCCTCAAACCCCATCCAGAATGATCACCGTCGGCGTGCCCGGCAACGTCTCCCGCGAAATCTTCAGGGTGCGCTCGCTCCGCTGGTCAATGGTGAATTGCTGGCCGATCAGGCGCATGAACTCGTCGAGCGGGGTGGCGAAGCGGTGCATCGGCAGCACCACCGAGGCGCGCAGCCGCCTGGTGATCTCGGAGACGCCGTCGAGCGACATCGTATAGGTGCCGTCGATCGGCACCATGACGATATCGAGCCGGCCGATCGCCGCGAAATGCGACTCGTCGAGCTTGTGATGCAGATGGCCGAGGTGACCTATGCAGAGGCCCGCGACCTCGAAGATGAAGATCGAATTGCCGTCCCTGATCATTTCGCCGCCGCCTCCGTCGCCATAGTAGCGTCGGATATCGGTGGTCACGTTGCGGATGTAGACATCGCCGACGCGCTTGGAGATCAGCGCCGGCTGCCCGTTTTCGCCCCAGCCGTGCAGCACGTGCGTGATCCTGGGATCGGGAAACAGCGTGTAGTGGGTCGAGTGCGCCCGGTTCATGGTGACGACGTCGGGCAGCCGCCCGGTCCGGTAGGCGCCGTTGAAATCGGTTCCGATCCGCACGCCTTCGGGCGTGTCGATGTAGTAGGTGGAATGCCCGACATAGGTGATGGCGACTTCCTGCGGCTTGGCGGCGGCATGGCGCAGGCTGACCGGCGTTGCGCGGGGCGGTGCGTTGGCCATGGCGAGGCATTCGCTGCGTAGAGGCTG
>DATCXE010000831.1:0-2846 GCA_036565985.1 Bradyrhizobium sp. | reverse complement strand
CCGGCCTCAATCGCCGCCAGCGCGGCGCGCACCGGATCCGGCCGTTCGCCGGCCCGCGCGTTGCGCAGTGTTGCGACGTGATCGACATTGACGCCGAGGCGAAGCGGGAGAACAGGCATTTTGGACTCGCAGGAAATCTAGCGGGCGGACTTACCCATTGACGCGCTCGACCCGTGCAACGACGGCCTTGGCGCGCAACTGGGCGATGATAGCGCTGAGATGCTTGAGGTCATAGACCTCGAGATCGATCGTGAGCTCGGTGAAGTCGGGCGAACGGCGCGACATGCTGATATTGTCGATATTGCCGTCATGCTCGGCGATCACGGTGGCGACCTGGGCGAGGCTGCCGGGTTCGTTGACGTTGTGAACCAAAATCCGCGCCGGAAAGCGCTGCGGCATGGCCTCGTCGATATCCCAGCGGACGTCGAGCCAGCGCTCCGGCTCTTCCTCAAAATCCTTCAGCGCCGGCGACTGGATCGGATAGATCGTGATCCCCTCGCCCGGCGTCACGATGCCGACGATGCGGTCGCCCGGCACGGCGCCGCCGTTCGGCGCAAACTTGACCGGCAAATCCGAATTGATGCCGCGCACCGGGATGACGGAGGCGCTGCGCGCCGGATGCGGCGGCGGCGATTTCAGCTTCAGTTTCACCGCGAGGCTCTTCTTGGCCCCGTAGCGCACCATCCGCTCTTCCTTGTAGTCCGGATACATGGCGCGGGCGACGTCGGAGGCCTTGAGTTCGCCGCGGCCGACAGAGGCCATCACGTCGTCGATCGAGGTGCGCGCCAGCCGCGGCAAGGCGCCCTTCAGCTTGTCGTCGGCATACTCGATCTTGGCGCGGGTAAACAGGCGATCGATGATGCGGCGGCCAAGGCCGGCATATTGATCGCGCACCGCGGTACGCGTCGCGCGGCGGATCGCGGCGCGGGCCTTGCCGGTGACGGCGAGCGATTCCCAGGCCGAGGGCGGCGCCGACTGGGCGACCGAGGTCAGAACCTCGACCTCGTCGCCGTTCTGCAGTTCGGACGACAACGGCGCGAACTTGCCGTTGATCTTGCAGCCGACCGCCGAGTTGCCGACATCGGTGTGAACGGCATAGGCGAAATCGATCACATTGGCCTGACGCGGCAGCGCGATCAGCTTGCCCTTCGGCGTGAAGCAGAACACCTGGTCGTGAAACAGCTCCAGCTTGGTGTGCTCCAGAAACTCTTCCGGATTGGCGCTCTCGGACAGGATGCCGACGGTGTGGCGCAGCCAGGCAAAGGCGTTGGATTCATGCTTGAGCCGCTCGGTCGGCGAGCCCATGCCTTCCTTGTAGAAGGCGTGGGCGGCGATACCGAATTCCGCGATCTGGTTCATTTCCTCGGTGCGGATCTGCAACTCGACGCGCTGGTTGCCGGGGCCGATCACGGTGGTGTGCAGCGAACGGTAGTCGTTCTGCTTCGGCGTCGAGATGTAGTCCTTGAAGCGGCCGGGCACCACCGGCCAGGTGGTGTGCACCACGCCGAGCGCGCGGTAGCAGGCTTCGACATCCTGCATCACGACGCGGAAGCCGTAGATGTCGGAAAGCTGTTCGAACCCGATCGATTTCCGCTCCATCTTGGTCCAGATCGAAAACGGCTGCTTGCGGCGGCCGTAGACGCGCGCGGTGATGCCGTTCTTCTGCAAGTTCTTGGAGAGCTGGCTTTCGATCTCGCCGATCAGGTTGCGGTTGCGGTCGGCGAGCGCATCGAGCCGCTGCTTTACCACCGCATAGGCTTCCGGATCGAGCGTATGGAAGGAGAGATCCTCGAGTTCCTCGCGCATCTCCTGCATACCCATGCGGCCGGCGAGCGGCGCATAGATGTCCAGCGTCTCTTCGGCGATGCGGCGGCGCGAGGCGGGAGGCACGAATTCCAGCGTGCGCATGTTGTGCAGACGGTCGGCGAGCTTGATCAAGAGAACACGAACGTCGTCGGCGATCGCAAGCAGGAGCTTGCGCAAATTCTCGGCCTGCTTGGCCTCGCGCGAGACCAGTTCGAGCCGTTTCAGCTTGGTCAGGCCCTCGACCAGCACGCCGATCTCGTGGCCGAACACATGGTCGATTTCGGCGCGCGTCGCCTCGGTGTCCTCGATGGTGTCGTGCAGCAGGGCAGCGACGATGGTGGCGTCGTCGAGCTTGAGGTTGGTGAGGATCGCGGCGACTTCGAGCGGGTGCGAGAAATAGGGATCGCCGGAGGCGCGCGTCTGCGTGCCGTGCGCCTTCATGGCGTAGACATAGGCGCGGTTGAGCAGGTCTTCGTTCGTATCGGGGTTGTATGACCGGACGCGCTCAACCAGATCGTATTGCCGCATCATGCGCGAACGCGGTGATTTGGGCCTTTCCGTCACAAGCGACGTCGGCGCGACCGCGACCTGGTTGGTTGCGGCCTGCATTTGCCGGGGGTTGCGGCGCCAATACGCCATCACTTCACTGTCCTTCTTCCGCGGACCTGTCGGCCAGCCGGTAAGTATCTAATGCGTTTTCGAACGGCGCTGCACCCCCGTTCTGGCCACCAAACGTTCACTTTCGCATGGCTTGTGGCCAGCCGGCGCCAAATCCGTGGCCGGGACGCGGCGAGATCGAACCGGCCAGCCTCGAATGCGCCAGCCAGGGACGCATCGTAACCGAAAAAATGTGAACAAAAGCAAAGGCCCGGACAAATATCCGGGCCTTTCACAGATCAGGGAGTTGGGACGTAACGGACCGAAAATCCGGGTTATTCGTCCTCTTCGGGCTGCTCTTCCGGAGGCGCCAGGCCCTCGAGGCCCTTCAGGAGTTCTTCCTCGGTCATGCGCTCGACCGCGACCTCGGTGTCGTCGGCATC
>DATCXE010000827.1:0-5460 GCA_036565985.1 Bradyrhizobium sp. | reverse complement strand
GCCCGACTACCGGCTGCGGCAGGCTGAGGAAGCGTCAAGTCAGCCATGAACCTCCCTCGTTTTCCGGTCATAAGATGAAAAACCTGTTTTACGTTCGTCACACCTGCCGTCTCTGTCACTCCGATCGCCAGGAGCTGGTAGTCCCGATGGCCGGCATGCCGATCGGGACACCGAACTTTCAGGTCCCGAACGCCAGCGCTGACGATCCGGTGTTTCGGACCGCGGTTCCTCTTGAACTGTATCTCTGCCGGCAATGCGGACACCTGCAGATTCTCCATGTCGGAAATCCGGAGATCCAGTACCGCCATTACGTCTATACGACATCGCTCTCGCTCGGCCTGCGCGAGCATTTCGCGGGATATGCCAATGACGTCATCAAGCGCTATTCGCTTGCGCCGGACTCCCTGATCGTCGAGCTCGGCAGCAACGACGGCTCGCTGCTCGGCTTCTTTCGCGAGCGCGGCATGCGGGTGCTGGGGGTCGATCCCGCCGTAGACATCGCCAGGCGCGCGACGGAGAAGGGGGTCGAAACCATTGCCGACTTCTTCACGGACAAGGTCGGCGATCGGATCCGGCAAAGCCATGGCGCGGCGAGCGTCGTGATCGCCAACAACATGATTGCGAACGTCGACAATCTCGATCCGCTGGTGTCAGGCGTCCGCGACGTCCTCGCCGAGGACGGTCTCTTCGTTTTTGAAACGCAGTACGGCGTCGACGTCACCGAGAAGAACCTGCTCGACACCGTCTATCACGAGCATCTGTCGTATTTTAACATCAAGCCGCTGACGCATTTCTTTGCGCGGTTCGGGATGACCGTCATCGACGTCCAGCACATCGAAACCAAGGGCGGATCGATCCGGGTAACGGTTCAACGCTCGGGCCGCTCGAAGCCCTCGCCGGAAGTCGCTCGGTTCATCGCAGAGGAAGACCGGCTCGGCGTCGATCAGCCGGCTTACTACGCTGCCTATTTGCGCAAGATCGCCGCCATCCGTGACGAGCTGGTCGCGATTGCCGATGCCTGCCACGCCAGGGGGCAGGCGGTCGCAGGCTACGGTGTCTCGGTCGGCACGACGACGCTGTTGCCGCAGTTCGGTCTGGAGAACAAGATCGACTTCCTGGTCGACGACGACCCGAACAAGGGCAAGGTCATGGCCGGACCGGGCTACGACATTCCGATCCTGCCGCCCGCCGCGCTCTACGAGCGCAAGCCTGCGGTTGTAGTCGTATTCGCCTGGCGCTATGTCGATCCGATCCGGGCGAAACATGCGCGTTATTTTGCAGAAGGCGGCAAGTTCATCGTGCCGCTGCCGTCGATCTCCTATGTCGATCGGGCCGATTGACGGAGTAAAGCAAGGGCAGGCGGACGCATGACGCTGACGCTAACGATCCTCGGGTGCGGCTCCTCTGCGGGTGTCCCGCGCCCGGCGCTCGGCTGGGGCAGATGCGATCCCCGCAATCCGAAGAATCGCCGCCGGCGCTGTTCGTTGCTGGTCGAGCGCGGGGGAGCCCACGCCACGACGCGGATCGTGATCGATACCTCGCCCGATCTCCGCGAGCAGTTGATCGATGCCGCCGTCGACCATCTCGATGCCGTGTTCCTGACCCATGAGCACGCCGACCAGACCCACGGCATCGACGATCTCCGCTCGGTGGTGATGCATCAGCGCAGGCGCATTCCGCTCTATCTGAACCAGTCGACAGCAAAGGACATCGTGCACCGATTCTCCTATTGCTTCGTCTCGCCCCTTGGCAGCGACTATCCACCGATCCTCAGCCAGCACGAGATCGAGGCGGGCGAGAGCCGGACGATCGAAGGCAAGGGCGGCGCGATCACGCTATCGGGTTTTCTGGTTCAGCACGGCAATATCCCCGCACTTGGCTATCGCATTGGCGAGGCCGCCTACACGCCCGATCTCAACGACATTCCCCGCGAGAGCTGGCCATCGCTCGAAAACCTCGATCTCTGGATCGTCGACGGCTTGCGCAACCCCCCGCACTCCAGCCATTTCAGCGTCAGTGACGCGCTGTCCTGGATCGACCGCTTCAAACCCAAGCGCGCCGTCATCACCAACATGCACGCCGATCTCGACTACGAGGTGCTGCGGCAGAGCCTTCCGGCAGGGGTCGTGCCGGCCTATGATGGGATGAAGCTGACGCTGGAAAGCCGAGCCTGAGCAGATCGGTTGCACTTCGCAAGTCCGGCGCACTGCGGGGAAACGTCGATGATCGGTTTGTTTTTTGAAGTTCAAACGCGGCCCGGGCACCGGGATCAATATCTGGGTCTCGCCGCGTCGCTGAAGCCTGAGCTCGAAGCCATGGGCGGCTGCCTCTTCATCGATCGCTTCCGGAGTTTGACACAGGAGAACCTGCTGCTCTCCCACCAGATATGGCAGGATGAAGGGGCGCTGACGGCCTGGCGCGCCCACGGCCACCATCATGAGGTCCAGACCATCGGCCGCGAGAAAGTGTTTTCGGACTACCGCATTCGCGTCGCGCAGGTGATCCACGAAGCAAGGCCCGGACGGCCGGTCTGGCAGCCCGAGCGACGCACGCCCTATAACGATCCCGCAAGGCGTCCGCCAACTTACGTTCTTGTGACGGAGTCAAGAAGCGCCACGCTTCCGGTGCAGACCGAATGGCGCCGCGACGCCTTCGCCAGCGTCTATCGCGACGGGCATTTCGCGCACCTGATCGATTTGCCGGACCTTGCATCCGGCGTCGAATTCGGGGGCCGCCTGTTTGCCGATCCAACCACGGAATACTTCCGCATCTTCGAGGTCATGCGCGACTACGGCATGTACGAGCGCACCGAGGCGCCGCAATATTACCCGCCGGTCGGGAAAGAACAGGCGTAGCAGTTGTGAAGGCATAATCTATCCCGTCATTGCGAGCGTAGCGAAGCAATCCATCGCGCCGCTAGCGCAAGAGGAAGAATGGATTGCTTCGCTACGCTCGCGATGACAGCGGCGGGTGCTACGCCGAAATCGCCTTCGCCGAATCCACCTGGCTGCGCAGCATGAACTTCTGGATCTTGCCGGTGGAGGTCTTAGGGATCGGTCCGAACACCACCGCCTTCGGCGTCTTGAAGCCGGACATGTGGCCGCGGCAGAAGGTAATGATTTCGGCTTCAGTCGCCTTGGCGCCTTCCTTCAGTTCGACGAAAGCGCAGGGCACTTCGCCCCATTTGGAATCGGGCTTTGCGACCACGGCCGCAAACAGCACCGCGGGATGCTTGTAGAGAATGTCCTCGACCTCGACGGATGAGATGTTCTCGCCGCCGGATATGATGATGTCCTTGGAGCGGTCCTTGATGATGACGTAGCCGTGCTCGTCGAGCACGCCGAGATCGCCGGTATGGAACCAGCCGCCGGCGAAAGCCTCCTGCGTTGCCTTCTCGTTCTTCAGGTAGCCCTTCATCACGATATTGCCGCGGAACATTACTTCGCCAATCGTCTCGCCGTCGCGCGGCACTTCCCGCATGGTTTCGGGATCGAGCACGGTGACGGCTTCCTCGAGCGGGTAGGGGACGCCCTGCCGGCGCTTCAATTGGGCGCGCTGGTCGGCGGGCAGTTCATCCCAGCCCGGCTGTTCGGCGCAGACGGAGGCGGGGCCGTAGACTTCGGTCAGCCCGTAGACATGCGTCAGCTTGATGCCGATGCTTTCGGCGCCTTCGAGCACGGCGACCGGAGGGGCTGCGCCCGCGATCAGTCCGACCACCGAACGCGCGGCCTTTCCCTTGGGCGCGCCGGGCGCGTTGATCAGCGTGTTGTAGACGATCGGCGCGCCGCACATATGGGTGACGCCGTGCTGCGGAATCAATTCGAAAATCCTGGCGGGGTCGACCTTGCGCAGGCAGACATTGATGCCGGCGGACGCCGCAACCGTCCACGGAAAGCACCAGCCGTTGCAGTGGAACATCGGCAGCGTCCAGAGGTACACCGGGTGCTGCCCGAGGTTGCCGGCCAGGATATTGCTGACGGCGTTGAGATAGGCACCGCGGTGATGGGTCACGACGCCCTTGGGATTGCCCGTGGTGCCTGACGTATAGCTCAGCGCGATCGCGTCCCATTCGTCAGCGGGCAGCCTTGCGACGAAGCCGGGATCGCCAGCTCCGACCGCCGCCTCGTATTCGATTTCGCCGATGCGCTTGCCGCCCGCAAACGCCGCGTCGTCGACGTCGACCACGAAAGGCCTGGGGCCCTTCATCAGCGTCAGCGCTTCCGCGATCACGCTCGCAAATTCCGGGTCGACCAGAATGATCCTGGCGCCGCCATGATCGAGCTGGAAGGCGATCGAGGGCGCGTCGAGCCGGATGTTCAGCGCGTTCAGCACGGCGCCGGCCATCGGCACGGCAAAATGTACCTCGTTCATCGCTGGGATATTCGGCAGCATCGCCGCCACCGTGTCGCCCTGACCGATGCCACGGCCGGCGAGCCAGGATGCGAACCGCCGGCAACGTTCGTAGGTCTGCCGCCACGTAAAGCTGCGGCCCTCATAGACCGTGCTGATGTGATCGGGATAGACGGCGGCACTGCGGGCGAGAAAACTCAGCGGCGTCAGCGACACGTAGTTCGCAGGCGTCTTGTCCAATCCAATGCTGTACTGGTTCCAGGCTGCGCTCATCGGCTTTGTCCCATCTGGAAAATTTGACTTACAAGAACCCGATGGAGATCCACGGGAAGATCGCCACGATAATCAGTCCGACCATCAGCGCCAGCAGGTAGCCCCAGATCGGCCGGATACCCTCGGCCGGATCGACGCGTCCGATGGCGCAGGCGGCATAATAGCCCACTCCAAACGGCGGCGCGAATAATCCGATACCCATCGCGAGGATAACGATCATCGCATAATGGACCTCGTGCACGCCCACGGCGCGGGCGATCGGAAACAGCAGCGGCCCGAACAGCACGATCGCCGGAATACCCTCGAGCACGCTGCCCAGGATCACGAATGCCACGATCGACACCGCGATGAACGTCGCCGAGCCGCCGGGCAGGCCGGTCATGGCGGCCGCCAGCGTCCGCGAAAAGCCTGACTGCGTGAGGCCCCAGGCCATGCCGGTGGCGCAGCCGATGATCAGCAGGATCGCACCCGACAGGCACGCGGTCTCGACCAGCATTGGCATGATCCGCCGCCAGTCGAAATTGCGATAGATCAAGAGACCGTAGATCAGGTAGCCGACGATGAAGGCATAGACGATGCCGATGGTGGAAACCTCGGTCGCAGTCGCAATACCTTCTACCACGGCGTAGCGGATCACGAATGGCAGGGCGATGGCGGGCAGGGCGATGGCAAAGGCGCGAGCGATCTCGCCGCGGCTCGCGCGGGTGACATGCCGGAGATCCTCGCCGCGGTAGCGCCACCACACCAGGGCCGACAGCGTGATGGCCAGCACCAGGCCCGGCAACAGGCCGCCGGTGAACAACGCCGCGATCGACACACCCGTGACCGAGCCGATGG
>DATCXE010000825.1:0-3656 GCA_036565985.1 Bradyrhizobium sp. | reverse complement strand
AACAATCGAGCCCGGCCTCAGCGCAATGAGGAACCGCAGCTTTTCAGTGTGTGGGACCAGCGAGGAGCCAACCACCCACGAGTCCTCGCATGCAAGGCCAGTCGGCAATAGAATTCCGTAGTAGCCAAGCCGGTCGCAAGCTTGAACGATCTCGCGCAGATAGCGGTTGTCCGACTTTCGCGTCCCCTCTTCCGATCCGAAGTAGCAAACGTCGCCGTTGGTCGGGAGGAACCACATGAAATTCAACTTATCGGCAGCCTCTGGCGCAGCAGAAGTTAACTTTGAAATCACGTACCCCTCCCAATTAGGTTGTATACATTCTATATAGGTATAAGCCGTTTTCGGCTTGTGTCAATCCGCTCTTACGTCGCCAGAACTAACTCGTGGGTTCAGATGGCCTGCTCGGGGTATCTGCTGCGGCACATCACATCCAGCTCCGCTTTACCAATCTTGCCGGACTCGATGCTTACATGGAGAACATGTGCCCGCCCAAAACTTACACTTGATCCGTAGCGGATTTCCACTGGCCCCAGGTCAATCCCACCTTGAGGCAGGTCTACGGTAATCAACAATGTAAACTTGGGCTGCACCCGTACCGTAGATCGTCCCAGCGCTTGGATCGTCTCCCTCGCTGTCCTAATTTCAATCGGCGCTTACCCAAGTTCGATAAGGTCTGTCTGAGCGCTCTTCTTCAGGTAGATGGAGCGGCCTAATTGGAGAGACGCCTTCCATCAATCGTCCCAATTCATCGTCTGACGCGCTGTTGTCGTTCATTGGCGTACGCCGAATCCCACCCCCGCCAATATCAGAGGGCTAGGTGTGCGATGCGTAGCATCGTCCGGCAGCGCTGCTCCGCTGTGCCGGGACCCACTGATAACACCGTGCTCCGCAGATGGGCCCCGGCTCTGCAGCGCATCACTGTGTGCTGCGCTGCGTCCGGGGCACAGAGAGCGGGCCCTGCCGCCCGATTTGTAGATTGCGGCATCGGTGCTAGGTTCCGGGCGATTGGCGGCCGGAGCCTTTTGTGCCCATGTATATCTTCGTTGCGTTGTTCCTCGCGGTCCTGACCGCCCTGCCCGCATCCGCCCAGATGGCACCCACCGAAGCTGAACTGCGCGCCTATGACGGGCTGCACGCTGCGGCCGCCCGCGGCGACGTCGCCGATATCGAGAAGCGGATCGCCGCAGGCGAGAACAAGGAAGCGGTCGACGGCCGCCATCGCACGCCGCTGCATGTCGCCGTCTTCCACAGGAAATACGATGCCGCCCGCGCCCTGATCCGGCTCGGCGCCGACCCGAACAAGCTTGAAATCGACCGCTACGATATCATCACTATCGCTGCGGTCGCCAATGACGTGCCGATGCTCAAGATCGCACTCGAAGGCGGCGGCAATCCGAAAGCCGTCACCAGCCGCTACGACGGTACGGCCCTGATCGCGGCGGCCCATCTCGGTCACGTTGAAGTCGTGCGCATGCTGATCGCCGCCGGCGCACCGCTCGATCACGTCAACAATCTGAAATGGACCGCGCTGATCGAATCGATCGTGCTTGGCGATGGCGGCAAGAACCATACCGAGACCTTGCGTGCACTGGTCGAGGCCGGTGCCAACGTCAACATTCCCGACGGCACCGGATCGACGCCACTCAAGCTTGCGAGAAGTCGCGGCTATCGGGAGATGGTTGCCATCCTGGAAAAAGCCGGGGCGAAGTGACAGCCCCTGAACATCGATCTGGCGGCGGCCTAATAGAACCGATGAAAATGATGGACCGGCCCGTGGCCGCGGCCGACGCTGAAGCGGTCTGCAGCAGCGATGGCGGCGCTGACCCAGGCTTTGGCGCTGCGAACCGCGGTCTCCATGTCCTCGCCCTTTGCAAGCCCGGCGGCAATCGCCGATGACAGCGAGCAGCCGGTGCCGTGGGTATTCCTGGTCGCGATGCGCGGCGCGGCGAGCGTGATCGTGCCGTTGGATCCGACCAGATAGTCGATGCTCTCAGTGCCCCCGCCGTGACCGCCCTTGATCAGCACCGCCTTGCAGCCCAGGGCAAGCAGTCGCCGGCCCTGCTTTTCGACCGCGGCTTCGTCCCTCGCCACAGGCTCGTCGAGCAAGGCGGCGGCTTCCGGCAGGTTGGGCGTAATGACCGAGGCCATCGGAATGAGTTTCTTTCGCAGCGCATCGACCGCTTCCGGTACCAGCAGCCGGTCGCCCGAGGTGGCGACCATCACGGGATCGAGCACGACGTGCTTGGGCGACCAGCGCTTGAGGCCGGCGACGATGGCATCGATAACCGGCGGATGCGCCACCATGCCGATCTTGACCGCGCCGATTTCAAGATCGGAAAACACCGCATCGATCTGCGCGGTGACGAATTCGGCCGGCACCTGATGGATGCCGCTGACGCCGGTCGTGTTCTGCGCCGTCAGCGCCGTGATGACGGAAGCGCCGTAGACGCCGAGCGCGGCGAACGTCTTGAGGTCGGCCTGGATGCCCGCTCCCCCGGAGGAATCGGAGCCCGCGATGGTCAGCGCGATCGGCGTCGTCATCAAAAGTCTCGTGAAAATGCGATGCTAAGGGCCACGGCCTGTCCTAGCGCGTGGCGCCATTCGCGACAAGTTGGCTTGCCCCGGCCGGCGGTTTTTGGCCTATTGTGTCCGAAATTTTCGGAGACAACAGCGATGGTTCCCTTCTTCGTCCAGTTCAAATGCAAGCTCGGCCAGTCCTATGCCGTCGCCAATGCGCTCGCTGAAGCCGAGATCGCCTCGGAGATCTATTCCACCGCCGGCGACTACGATTTGCTGGTCAAGTTCTACGTCGACAACGACACCGACATCGGCCATTTCGTCAACGAGAAGGTGCAGGTCATTCCGGGCATTCAGGACACCCACACCATCATCACCTTCAAGGCGTTCGGCACAGGCTAGAACGCCGCCCGCTGCACGGCGCTCAACCGCAGGTTGGCGAAACAGGCTGCGGGTGAAGCGGGGAACTGCGGCCCCTCCCGGCGCGGCATATCCATCCGCCCCCGGCAAGGAGTGGTTAGCGCTGCGGCCATGGCATGCTTTTGCCATAACTGCATCATGCTACCGCCTTGATATTTTTGATTCGTAGGTGGTCGTCAATCGGAGGCTCCGCGGCGGGGGGATTTCCGAGGGGGAAACAGTCGCGAGTACCACGATGGGGACGCTGTACGATTTGCTCGGAGCCCTTCCGGGCGATGATGCCGAGGGCTTGAGGACCGCGTTCCGCAAGGCCGCGAAGGCAACCCATCCTGACATCAATCCCGATAATCCGGATGCCGCGCTCCGCTTTCGGGAGCTCGTGCGCGCCTATGACATCCTGACGGATACCGAGCAGCGTACGACCTACGATCAATTGCTCGCCATTGCCCTTCTGCCGCCGCCCGCCACACAAACACAGGCGACGCGCACTTACGAGGTCGTCGGCAAATACGCCTCCAACACGATGGCGGCGACGATCATTTCGGCGGTGCTGGTCGGGGGCTACACCCTGTTCGGCCTCTTTTCGAAGCCGCCCAGCGCTGCGGAAATCGAGTTCGAGAACATCCCCGGCGCAACGCTCCAGGCCTTCGCGGCGGCGCTGCCTATCCTCCCCAAGCCGGCTGAAACGCGCGTTGAGCGTGAGGACGGAGCGTCGGCCG
>DATCXE010000810.1:0-8247 GCA_036565985.1 Bradyrhizobium sp. | reverse complement strand
CCGCGATCTCCGACTTGATGCCGCGGTCCTTGCGCGAGCGCCAGCCGATATCGAGGCCGGCGAGATCGCCCATCGCGAACGGTCCCATCGGCATGCCGAACTTCGTCACCACGGCGTCGACCTGCTGCGGCAACGCGCCTTCGAACAGCAGCTTTTCCGACTGCTTGCCGCGCTGCGCCAGCATGCGGTTGCCGACGAAGCCGTCGCAGACGCCGACCACGGCGGGCACCTTCGCGATCTTGCGCGCGATCGAAACGGCCGTCGTCAACGCATCCGGCGCGGTCTTGTCGGCGCGCACGATCTCGCACAGCTTCATGACGTTGGCCGGCGAGAAGAAGTGCATGCCGAGCACGTCCTGCGGACGCTTCGTGACCTTCGCGATCTCGTCGATGTTCAGATAGGAGGTGTTGGACGCGAGCACCGCGCCCGGCTTGGCATGCTTGTCGAGCGCCTCGAACACTTCCTTCTTGATCGCCATGGTTTCGAACACGGCTTCGATCACCAGGTCAGCGTCCTTGACGTTCTCCAGGCCAACCACGCCCTTGATCAGGCCCATGCGCTTGACCGGCGCATCGGCGGGGATGCCGCCGCGCGCGGCCGTCGCCTCGTAGTTCTTCTGCATCACGCCCATGCCGCGCTTGAGCTGCTCTTCGCCGGTCTCGATCAGCGTGACCGGGATACCGGCGTTGGCGAAGGACATCGCGATGCCGCCACCCATGGTGCCGGCGCCGATGATGGCGACGCGCTCGACCTTGCGCGGCTTGGTGCCTTCGGGAACGCCGGCGATCTTGGCGGCTTCGCGCTCGGAGAAGAAGGCATAACGCTGCGCCTTCGACTGGTCGCTCGACACCAGCTTGAGGAACCCTTCGCGCTCCTTCTTCAGCCCCTCGTCGAACGGCAGGTCGATGGCGGCGCCGACCGCATCCGCCGCGGCAAACGGCGCTTCCAGGCCGCGGGCCTTCTTGGTCAGGGCTGCGACCGCATTGGTGAAGATGGAACGATCGGCCTTGGCGGCCGCGAGCTTGGAGTCGTCGTCGCGCAACTTGCGCAGCGGGCGCTTCTCCGCCAGCACCTTGCGGGCAAAGGCCTCGCCGCCCGAGGCCGGACCTTCGACGATCTCCTCGATCAGCCCGTTCTTCAGGGCGTCCGCCGCACTGATCGGATCGCCGCCGACGATCATCTTGACCGCGAGTTCCGGACCGACCGCGCGCGGCAGGCGCTGCGTGCCGCCGGCGCCCGGCAGCAGGCCGAGCTTGACTTCGGGCAGGCCGAGGCGGGCATCCTTCGTGGCGACGCGATAGTGGCATGCCAGCGCGACTTCCAGACCGCCGCCGAGCGCCGTGCCGTGAATAGCGGCAACGATCGGCTTCGGCGAGTTTTCCATCAGCTCAAGCACCTCGGCGAGACCGGGCGGCTTCGGCGGCTTGCCGAATTCCGTGATGTCGGCGCCGGCGATGAAGGTGCGGCCGCCGCAGGTCAGCACGATCGCTTTGACCTCGGCGTCGGCGATCGCGCTCTTCATGCATTCGAAGATGCCGCCGCGCACGGCGGCGCTCAGCGCGTTTACGGGTGGACTGTCGACCGTGACGATGGCGATGGCGTTATTGCGTTCGAGTTTTACGACTTCGTTCACGGGACTCTCCCTGGATCGTTTGTTCTTGGATTGCCGCCCAACTTGCGTTGAGTGGCTACGGTCGTTTTTGTCAATTTCGCACTGCGAAATTTAATTCCACATCTTGACAGCGAGGGTTATTTTGAAGCACGTCCCTTGTCAACGAGCTCTCAGCAGCAACAGGCAATGAAACGTCCAGGGAAGAAAGTCGCGACTGATCGCAGCTTCGTTGTCGCGCTTTCCCGCGGACTTGATGTCTTGCGCGCATTCCAACCCAACGACGGGCTTCTTGGCAATCAGGAGATTGCCGCCCGCACCAAATTGCCGAAGCCAACCATTTCCCGGCTGACCTATACCCTGACCAAGCTGGGCTATCTTACACCTGTTCCAAGGTTCGAGAAGTATCAGCTCGCACCATCAGCCATGGCGCTGGGGTATGCCGCGCTGGCCAATCTCGGCGTTCGGCATTTGTCCGAACCCTATCGTGAAGCGCTGATGCGCGAGACCGGCGGCGCGGTCGCGGTCGGCGGGCGCGACCGGCACAGCATGATCTATTTCGGGCAGAGCCGTAACGGCTTGCTGGGCGTGCAGCTCGACGTCGGTTCGCGGGTGCCGATCGCGACCACCGCGATGGGACGCGCCTATCTCTGGGCGCTGCCCGACGACGAGCGTGCCGCGCTGTTGCGCGAACTGCGCGACCATTACGGCAATCGCTGGCCGCGCATGCGCGACGGCATCGAGCGCGCAGGCGAAATGGTCGCGCGTCAGGGATTCACGATCTCCGCGGGCGAATGGCAGGACGATGTGCACGCGGTAGGCGTGGCGTTGAAGCTCAACGACGGAACCGGACCGTATGCCTTCAACTGCGGCGCGCCCGCTTTCCGTTTTACGGAAGATCGATTGATCAACGACATTGGACCTCGTCTTGTGACGATGGTAAGGAACATCGAGGCAGCGCTGGGCGGCGCAGCTCCGAAATCCAAAAAAGAAGAGAACAAGAAGTTGAAAGCAGGAGGAAAAGTTGCACGTTTGTCCGAGGGGATCAGATAGCGTTCGTCACGACCGGCGAAAATATTCGCGCGGTGTCTCGCACTCCGTGATCAGCGTGGGCGGGACGAGATGACGCAGGCACAACTCGCGCAGGGAAATGCCCCCTTGCTCGCGGTTCGCGACATCAGCGTCGTGTTCGGCGGCATCATCGCGTTGAACGGCGTGTCCTTTAACATGCACAAGGGCGCCATCCTCGGCCTGATCGGACCGAACGGCGCCGGCAAGACGACGCTGTTCAATTGCCTTTCGAGACTCTATCAGCCGAGTTCCGGCGACATCCTGATGGAAGGCGTCAGCATCCTGACGCGCCCGGCGCACAAGATCGCCGAGATCGGCATCGGCCGCACCTTCCAGAACGTCGCGCTGTTTCCCAATCTTTCAGTGCTCGACAATGTTCGCGTCGGCACCCACGCCCGCACCTCGAGCGACATCATCTCGGACTCGCTGAAGCTTGCCTGGGTTCGCCGCGGCGAGGCCGACGTCAACAAGAAGGTTCATGAGATCCTCGCCTATCTCGACCTCGAGGATGTCGCCCACACCGTGGTATCCGGCCTGCCGTTCGGCACCCAGAAGCGCGTGGAGCTGGCGCGCGCACTGGCCGCCGATCCGAAAATCCTGCTGCTCGACGAGCCCGCGGGCGGCCTCAACCACGAGGAAGTATATGTTCTCGGCGATCTGATCCGCCGGATTCGCGACGAGCGCCACATGACCGTGCTGCTCGTCGAACATCACATGGGTCTGGTGATGTCGATCGCCGACCATGTCGTCGCACTCAATTTCGGCCGCAAGCTCGCCGAAGGAACGCCGGCCCAGGTCCAGGCCGACCCGGATGTCATCAAGGCCTATCTCGGGAGCAAGGACCAATGACCGCGATGCTCAACATCAAGGATCTCCGCGCCTATTACGGCCAGGTCCAGGCGCTTCATGGCCTGAGCTTCTCCCTCAATGAGGGCAGCCTGACCACGCTGCTCGGGGCCAACGGCGCCGGCAAGACCACCACCTTGCGCGCGATCTGCAACATGGTGCGCTCCACCGGCGCGATCGAGTTCGAGGGCAAGCCGCTCTCCGGCCGTTCGACTGAAAACGTCGTCCGCCTCGGCATCGCGCATGTGCCGCAGGGCCGCGGCACCTTCACCACCATGACGGTGGAGGAAAACCTGCAGCTCGGCGCCATCACCCGCAACGACAAGAAGGGCGTGGTGGCCGATATCGAGCGCATGTACGAGCACTTCCCGGTCCTGAAGGAACGGCACACCCAGCAGGCCGGCACGCTGTCGGGCGGCGAGCAGCAGATGCTCGCGGTCGCGCGCGCGCTGATGCTGCGTCCGCGGCTGATGCTGCTCGACGAGCCGTCGTTCGGCCTGGCGCCTTTGATCGTGCGCGATTTGTTCAAGATCCTCGGCAAGATCAACCGCGAGGACAAGGTCACCATTCTGGTGGTGGAGCAGAACGCGCAACTCGCGCTGGAGCTGGCGGACAAGGCCTACGTTATTGAAACCGGACGTATCGTGATGTCGGGAAGCGCTACCGAAATCGCGAACAACGAAGACGTCCGTAAATCCTATCTCGGTTATTGAGGAGCGCAGCCGTGGAACTTTTTATCAACCAAGTCCTGGCTGGCATTGCCACAGGTGCGATCTATGCCTGCATGGCGCTCGCCGTCGTCATGATCTACCAGGCGATCGACCATCTCAATTTCGCCCAGGGCGAAATGGCGATGTTCTCGACGTTCATCGCCTGGCAGCTGATGCAATGGGGGGTGCCGTACTGGTGGGCATTCCTTCTCACGCTGGTGTTCTCGTTCGCAGGCGGCATCGCCATCGAGCGCATGTTGTTCAAGCCGCTTGCCAAGGCGCCGGTCCTGACCAACGTCGCCGGCTTCATCGCATTGTTTGCGATCGTCAACAGCGTCGCCGGGCTGACCTGGGACTTCACGATCAAGCAGTTTCCGACGCCGTTCGGATCCTCGCCCTTTCTCGGCAGTCAGCTGATCTCGACCCATCAGGCCGGCATGATCGGCGTCACGGTGGGATTGCTGGTCCTGCTCTATCTGTTCTTTCAGTTCACCCGGATTGGCCTTGCGATGCGCGCGGCCGCGTCGTTGCCGGAATCGGCACGGCTGGTCGGCATCAACACGAGCTGGATGATCGCACTGGGCTGGGGCATGGCCTCCGCCATCGGCGCCATCGCCGGCATCCTGATCGCTCCTGTCGTGTTCCTGGAGCCGAACATGATGGGCGGCGTGCTGATCTACGGATTTGCGGCGGCCGTCCTCGGCGGCCTTTCCAGCCCGCTCGGAGCGGTGATCGGAGGGTTCCTGGTCGGCGTATTCGAGAATCTCGCCGGGACCTATATCCCCGGCGTCGGCAATGAACTGAAGTTGCCGATCGCGCTGGCCCTCATCATCACCGTATTGGTCCTCAAACCGGCGGGCCTGTTTGGCCGGCCCATCGTGAAGCGAGTTTGATCATGAGCTCAGTTGACGAAGTCGCAAACGAGGCACCGGCGGTCGAGGCCGTTCCGAAGCGTGCCATGACACTGGGCTACGGCACCTCGCTCGTGGTGCTGGCATTGTTGATCATCGGACCGATGTTCGTGAAGAACTTCATCGTGTTCCAGATGACGATGTTGCTGATCTACGCATTGGCGGTTCTGGCGCTGAACATCCTGACCGGCGGCAGCGGCCAGTTTTCGCTGGGTCAAAGCGCCTTCTACGCGGTCGGCGCTTATACCTCCGCCATTCTGATGGAACATATGGGCATGAATTACGCCCTGACATTGCCCATTGCCGGCATCATCTGCTTTGGCTTCGGGTTCTTGTTCGGTCAGCCGGCGCTGCGCCTGAGCGGCATCTATCTGGCCTTGGCGACGTTCGCGCTCGCCGTAGCCATGCCGCAACTGCTGAAACTCGGCTTCTTCGAACACTGGACCGGCGGCGTTCAGGGCCTGGTGGTGACCAAGCCGGATGCGCCGTTCGGGCTGCCGATCTCGCAGGACAGGTGGCTGTATTATTTCACGCTCGTGGTTTCGATCGGGATCTATATCGCCTCGGTCAACCTGCTGAAATCGCGCTCGGGCCGCGCCTTCATGGCGATCCGCGACAACGAGATCGCGGCCTCCGCCATGGGCGTCGATGTTGCGCTGTACAAGACGTTGGCGTTCGGTGTCTCGGCCGGCATCACCGGCGTTGCCGGCGGCCTCGGCGCCATCGCGGTGCAGTTCGTGGCCCCCGACGGCTACACCATCACGCTCGCGATCTCGCTGTTCCTCGGCATGGTCGTCGGCGGCGTCGGCTGGCTGCCGGGATCGATCGTCGGCTCCGCCTTCATCATCTTCGTGCCCAACATCGCGGAGCACATCTCCAAAGGCCTCTCCGGCGCCGTGTTCGGCGTACTCCTGTTCGTCGTCATCTTCCTCGTGCCGCATGGCGCCAGGCAGGTTGCGATCGTTGCCCAGCAACTGGTCGACAAACTCAAGAAGAACTAAGAACCCTACTAACAAACTCTGGAGACACTATGCTTGCAACACTACGGACTGCCGCCTGCTCGGCGGCAGTCATCGCTATTGCTTTCACCCCCGGCAACGCCCTCGCCCAGAAGAAATACGATACCGGCGCGAACGATACCGAGATCAAGATCGGCAATATCATCCCCTACAGCGGACCGGCGTCCGCCTACGGCTTGATCGGCAAGACCGAAGAAGCCTATTTCAAGATGATCAACGACAAGGGCGGCATCAACGGGCGGAAGATCAATTTCATCAGCTATGACGATGCCTACAGCCCGCCGAAAGCGGTGGAGCAGGTCCGCAAGCTGGTCGAGAGCGACGAAGTGCTTGTGGTGTTCAACCCGCTCGGCACCCCGTCCAACACCGCGATCCAGAAATATCTGAATGGCAAGAAGATACCGCAACTGTTCGTCGCCACCGGCGCCACCAAGTGGAACGACCCGAAGGGCTTCCCGTGGACCATCGGCTGGCAGCCGAGCTACCAAAGTGAGGCGCAGATCTACGCAAAGTATCTGCTGAAGGAAAAACCGGACGCCAAGATCGCGATCCTCTATCAGAACGACGACTTCGGCAAAGACTACCTCAAGGGCACCAAGGACGGATTGGGCGCCAAGGCCTCCTCGATGATCGTCATGGAGGAAAGCTACGAGATTTCGGAGCCGACCATCGACTCCCACATCGTCAAGATCAAGGCCGCCAATCCGGACGTGCTGCTGATCTATGCTACTCCGAAATTCGGCGCGCAGACCATCAAGAAGACCGCCGAACTGGGCTGGAAGCCGCTGCAGATCATGACCAACGTGTCGGCCTCGGTCGGCGCGGTGATGCAGCCGGCGGGGTTTGACAACGCCCAGGGCGTGCTCTCCGCGGCTTACGCCAAGGACGCTGCCGATGCGCAGTGGAAGAACGATCCCGGCATGACGAAGTGGAGCGAGTTCATCGACAAGTATATGCCGGGCGCCGACCGCACCGACAGCGCGCTCGTCTACGGTTACGGCGCAGCGCAGACCCTGGCCAAGGTCCTGGAGATGTGCGGCGATGACCTCTCCCGGGCCAACGTGATGAAGCAGGCGGCAAGCCTGAAGGACTTCGTGCCCGACACACTGTTGCCGGGCGTGAAGATCAACACCAGCGCCACCGATTTCGCGCCCATCAGCCAGTTGCAGATGCAGCGGTTCAAGGGCGAGAAATGGGAATTGTTCGGCGACATCATCAGCGGTGACGTCGCCTCCCAATAAGGCTGCTGTCGAACCAAGAAAGGAGCCTTCGCGACGCAAGTCGCGGAGGCTTTTTGCTGGAAAGCGCCAGGCTGGAAGTCGTCAGCCGCGATACCAGGCGGCCGGGACAATCATTAATATTCCACATGGCGGGCAGTCTCGCCTGACATCCGACCAAATGAGGTCACCCGCGAAGTCTTCGTGGGGGGCTTTTTGTTGCTGGATGCCGCCGAAAGGTATTCAATACCACTCAAGAGCCGCAAAGCGCTCCCGACACAAAAACACCGACACATTCACCGATCCCAGGGAGATCAAAAGATGCTCGTTAACAACTTGCGCTTGGGAGCCCTTTCGGCTGCCCTCGCATTGCTCGCTGCAAGCAGCAGCGGCGCGCTTGCGCAGAAGAAATACGACACCGGCGCATCCGATACCGAAATCAAGATTGGCAACATCATGCCCTACAGCGGTCCCGCTTCCGCCTATGGCGTGATCGGCAAGACCGAAGAGGCATATTTCAGAAAGATCAACGCCGAAGGCGGCATCAACGGGCGCAAGGTCAACTTCATCAGCTATGACGACGCCTACAGCCCGCCGAAGACGGTGGAGCAGGCGCGCAAGCTGGTCGAAAGCGATGAAGTTCTTCTGATCTTCAATCCGCTCGGCACGCCGCCGAACTCGGCGATTCAGAAGTACCTCAACACCAAGAAGGTTCCGCAGTTGTTCGTCGCGACCGGCGCGACCAAGTGGAACGACCCGAAGGACTTCCCGTGGACGATGGGCTGGCAGCCCAACTACCAGAGCGAAACGCAGATCTACGCGAAGTACATTCTGAAGAACAAGCCGGACGCCAAGATCGGCATC
>DATCXE010000809.1:0-6433 GCA_036565985.1 Bradyrhizobium sp. | reverse complement strand
CT
Source organism: Bradyrhizobium sp. (assembly GCA_036565985.1). Classification (GTDB taxonomy): domain Bacteria; phylum Pseudomonadota; class Alphaproteobacteria; order Rhizobiales; family Xanthobacteraceae; genus Bradyrhizobium. Next base: position 6,431 of record DATCXE010000809.1, on the reverse strand, counting down.
GCAATCGGCGCTTCATCGCGAGGTCGATGAGGAAACCGGGTTGAGAGTGGAGATTCTGGGGCTTGCCGGCTGGCGCGAGGTGCTGCCCGGAAATACCGGCGGCGGGCATTATCTCATCCTGTCGTTCGCAGCGCGCTGGACGGCCCGGGAACCCGTTCTGAACGATGAGCACGACGATTTCAAATGGCTGGCGCCGGAGGCGATCGGCGATCTCCAGGTCACCGGCGGCCTTCTGGAGGTCATCGAAGCGGCCCGGAAGCTGGTCTAACGCCTTGCCTCGGGCGTATTGAGGAGGCATATCGGCCCCAAATGCTCAAGCACCTTCTCGCCGCCCTCATCCTCATCTCGGCATGCCACCTGGCCCCCGCGCGAGCCCAGGATGCCGCCGCGCCATTTGACGGCGATCTACAGCGGCTGGCCGAAATCCTCGGCACCCTGCACTATCTCAGGGGCATCTGCGGCAGCAATGAAGGCGCGAAATGGCGCAACGAGATGCAGGCGCTGATCGACGCCGAAACACCTTCCGGCGATCGCCGCGCCCGCATGATCGCGGGCTTCAACCGCGGCTACAATGGATTTCAGCAGACCTACCGCACCTGCACGCCCGCGGCCTCCGTCGCGATTCGCCGATACATCGAGGAAGGCTCCAAGATTTCCCGCGATCTCACCGCGCGCTACGCGAACTAGACCATGGACGCGATTTTCTTCGATCTCGACGGCACGCTGACGGACCCCAAGCCCGGCATCACCCGTTCGATTCAATATGCCCTGCAAAGGCTTGATCATCCGGCGATTCCGACCGAGGATGAGTTGACCTGGTGCATCGGGCCGCCGCTGCGCGCGAGTTTTGTCCGATTGCTCGGCGGCGACCATTCGGCCGATCGCGCCGTGTCGCTCTACCGCGAGCGGTTTTCCGACGTCGGGCTGTACGAGAACGGCGTCTATGACGGCATCGGCGATGTGCTGACGAAGCTCCGCACGTCCGGTCACCGGCTGTTCGTCGCCACCAGCAAGCCGCATGTTTTCGCCGAACGCATCATCGACCATTTCGGCCTGCGCCATCATTTCGAGCGCGTGTTCGGGTCCGAACTCGACGGCACCCGCGTGGACAAGTCGCATTTGCTGGAATACGCGCTCAGGGTAGTTTCGGTCGATCCGTCGAAAACCCTGATGATCGGCGACCGCAGCCACGACATGATCGGCGCGAAGAACAACGGCATGAAGGGCATCGGCGTGCTGTACGGCTACGGCAGCAGGGACGAGTTGCTGGACGCCGGCGCCCATCATGTTTGCGCCACGCCGCCTGCGATCCTGGGCTGTATTGGCTGAAACAGTGTGCGCGGGCGGACTGGAATTGAGAGGCTGATCTCCGATCCGGCTCAAATCGCGACAGCCGTTAACCTTTCCTAAAGATGTGGCCTAGTCGGGGTGGCGCCGCGTGCTAGAGCTTTTCCGGTTCGACGCGTTCCGCCCTGGATCGCGCACAGATTTCGTCGAGTTTCATGCGCTCCCCAGTATCCTTTTCGATTGCCCGCGAGCCGCTTGCCGACCACGAGCAGAAGCAGGCGGCGCTCGGTTATCTCAACGAGGCCTGGGCAGAGGCGCGGCACGACGGGGTCGACGGCGATTGCCTGGCACAGGCAAGCCTGTTCACCGCGCTCGCCGAACTGGTCTCGACCTATGGCGAGGACGCGGTGGTGAGATTCGTGGAAGGCTTGCCGGCCCGCGTGCGCAATGGCGAGTTTTCGCTGTCGCTGGCGAAGCAGTAGGCATTCGCGGTGCGCCTCAAGCTGTCATCGTCCGGCTTGACCGGACGATCCAGTACGCCGCGGCCCATCGATTCAATCACTGCCGTCTCTGGAATACTGGATCACCCGCCTTCGCGGGTGACGACAGTTATAGTCGAGGCACCCCAGCGCCCTACGCCTTCAGCGTCTCCAAAAACCGCACCGCCTCGCCCGTCGACGGGGTCGTAACTTCGCCCTGCCACATCACGCGCATGCCGCGCACGAAGGTGCCGACCGGCCAGCCGGTGACGCGCATGCCGTCATAGGGCGTCCAGCCGGCGCGCGAGGCCACCCATTTGTTGGTGATGGTCTCGGAGCGCTTGAGATCGACGACGGTGAAGTCGGCGTCGTAGCCTGCGGCAATGCGGCCCTTGCAGGCGATGTTGTACAGGCGCGCGGGGCCGGCGCTGGTGAGGTCGACGAAGCGTGCCAGCGACAGCCGCCCGGCATTGACGTGATCCAGCATCAGCGGCACCAGCGTCTGCACCCCCGTCATGCCCGACGGCGAGGCCGGATAGGCCTTCGCCTTTTCCTCCAGCGTATGCGGCGCGTGGTCCGAGCCGAGCACGTCGATGATGCCCTGCTCGATGCCGTGCCAGATGCCGTCGCGATGATCGGCCGAGCGCACCGGCGGATTCATCTGCGCGAGGGTACCGAGCCGCTCATAGCACTCGGGCGCGACAAGCGTCAGGTGATGCGGCGTCGCCTCGCAGGATGCAACATCCTTGTGGTCACGCAGATACTCGATCTCCTGCTTGGTCGAGATATGCAGCACGTGGATACGTTTGCCGGTCTCACGCGCCAGATTGACCAGCCGCTGCGTCGCCATCAGCGCCGCGGTCTCGTCGCGCCAGACCGGATGCGAGCGTGGATCGCCCTCGATGCGGATCGGCTTGCGGTCGTTGAGGCGATATTCGTCCTCGGCGTGAAAGGCGGCGCGGCGCCGGATCACCTGAAAGATGCGGCGGAGGCTTTCGTCGTCCTCGACCAGCAGCGCACCGGTGGATGAACCGATGAACACCTTGACGCCGGCACAACCCGGTGCGCGCTCCAGTTCAGGCAGATCCTGAACGTTCTCGCGCGTGCCCCCGATAAAGAACGCAAAATCGCAATGCATGCGATGATGGCCGGCCTTGACCTTGGCGGTGAACGTCTCCTCGGTGACCGTGAGCGGATTGGTGTTCGGCATCTCGAACACCGCGGTAACGCCGCCCATCACGGCGCTGCGCGAGCCCGTCTCGAGGTCTTCCTTGTGCGTCAGCCCGGGCTCACGAAAATGCACCTGCGTATCCATCACGCCGGGCAGGATATGCAGGCCCTTGCAGTCGATCGTCTCGGCAGCTGAAGCCTGCCCGAGCGCGCCGATCGCGGCGATCCGGCCATTGGAGATGCCGATGTCGCGGATGCCCTCACCGTCCTGATTGACCACGGTGCCGGATTTTAGAATGGTGTCAAATCGTTGATTCATCGGTCCTCGATGCCGCTTCAGGCTATCGCGCGGGGCTTGTTGGCGGCACCTTAGCGCCTTAACTTCGCATGGGATATCCAGCACCTGGGTTTCCCCAGGAACTTCAGGAAAACGTCACAAGGGGCCGTTTTAGCTTATGAAAGCAGCGTTTCTACCGGACCGGGGCGTGGTCAAGGTGAGCGGCGAGGATGCCCGCAACTTCCTCAATGGCCTCGTCACAACTGATGTCACGCTTCTGCAGCCGGGTCTCGGCCGGTTCGGCGCGCTCCTGACGCCGCAGGGCAAGATCACGATCGATTTTCTCATCACCGAAGCCCCTGCCGGCCATGGCGGCGGCTTCCTGATCGACGTGCCGCGCCCACTGGCGCAGACCCTGGCCGACAAGCTCGGTTTCTACAAGCTGCGCGCCAAGGTCGCGGTCGAGAACATTTCCGACAGCATGGGCGTGCTGGCGGCATGGGACGGCGAGCCCGCCATGAAGCCGGACCTGGCCTTTGCCGATCCGCGGCTCGAGGCGCTGGGTTGGCGCATCCTGGTGCCCGAAGATCTCAAGCAGAAGGTGGCCGACCTGATCGGCGCCGATCTGGTGGAAAGCGACGCCTACGAGGCCCATCGCATCGCCTCGGGCATTCCGCGCGGCGGGCTCGATTTCATGTACAGCGACGCATTTCCGCACGAGACGAATATGGACCGCTTGCACGGCATCGATTTCGACAAGGGCTGCTATGTCGGTCAGGAAGTGGTGTCGCGGATGCAGCATCGCGGCACGGCGCGGACACGGATCGTGCGGGTGGTTCTCGACGACTTCTCGCCGGAAACCGGCACCCCGGTTCTCGCCGGCGACAAGCCGGTCGGCACGATGGGTTCGACCGCCGAAGGCAAGGGCCTCGTGCTGGTCCGGATCGATCGCGTGGCGGACGCCCTCGATGCCGGGTTGGCGCTGAGCGCGGGCGGCCTTGCGATGCACCTGGCCGACCCCGGCGATATCAGCACCCCACCGAAGCAGACCGTCGCATGAGCCGATCTGCGCGCCTGCACGCCGATGGCAAGATGCGGTGTCCGTGGCCGGGCGAAGACCCCTTCTACATGGCCTATCACGACACCGAATGGGGCGTTCCGGAATATGATGACCGTGCGCTGTACGAGAAACTGATCCTCGACGGCTTCCAGGCCGGGCTGTCGTGGATCACGATCCTGCGCAAGCGCGAAAACTTCCGCAAAGCCTTCGACGACTTCCAGCCGGAAAAGATCGCGCGCTACAACGAGAAGAAAGTTCACGCGCTGATGAACGATGCCGGCATCGTGCGCAACCGCGCCAAGATCGAGGGCACGGTGAACAGCGCCAAGGCCTATCTCAAGATCATGGAAGAAGGTCCGGGCTTCTCCAAATTCCTGTGGGACTTCGTCGACGGCAAGCCGAAGGTCAACGAGTTCAAAACCACCGCGAGCGTGCCGGCGTCGACCCCGGTCTCGATCAAGATTTCAAAGGAACTCGGCGCGCGCGGATTCAAATTCGTCGGCCCGACCATCGTCTACGCCTTCATGCAGGCCACCGGCATGGTCAACGATCACCTCGTCACCTGCTTCTGCCACGAGAATTGCAGCGGACAAGCTCGCAAGCCCCGCCTCAAGTCAAAATGACCGCCCGAAAATCGTCTGATGTCTCCACCCGCGCCTGGCAGCGGATGCTGTCGGGACGGCGGCTCGACCTGCTCGACCCCTCGCCGCTCGATATCGAGATCGCCGATATCGCGCACGGGCTGGCGCGCGTCGCACGCTGGAACGGGCAGACCAGCGGCGCGCACATCTTCTCGGTGGCGCAGCACACGCTGCTGGTGGAAACCGTGATGCGCGAGCAGTTGCCCCGCGTCGACGCCCGCTTCCGCCTCGCGGCCTTGCTGCACGACGCGCCGGAGTACGTCATCGGCGACATGATCTCGCCATTCAAGGCGGTGCTCGGAGGCGACTACAAGGTCGTGGAAAAGCGCCTGCTCGCGGCGATCCATATTCGCTTCGGCCTGCCACCGGTTCTGGCCGACGAAATCACCAAGGCGATCAAGGCCGCCGACCGCGGTGCAGCCTATCTCGAAGCCACGCACCTGGCGGGCTTTTCGCAGGCCGAAGCGAAGCGGCTGTTCGGCAGGGATCCCAGCCTGCCCGAAGCCACAGTGCGCGACTATCTGACGCCGTGGACCGCAGCCAGGGCCGAGAAACAGTTTTTAACTCGATTTAACCTTTTGCTAGCCTGAAAGACCTACGCAATCCCGCTTTCGCCGCCCGATCCGGGGCCCTATAATCACGACAAAACAGGACGCTCCAGGAACGCTTCGTAGGATCGCCATGATTCATGTCTGCTCGCTTGCCGCACTTCCCGAGACCGTCAGGGCTACCGGCGCCAGCCACATTCTTACCGTGATGGCCAATATCGATCAGGTGCAGCGACCGGCCTCGGTGCTGGAGGCGAACCACCTGAAAGTGTCGATGGACGACATCACCCAGGAAATGGACGGCTTTCTTGCGCCGTCGCAGGAGCATATCGAGAGGGTGCTGAATTTCGTCCGTAGCTGGGACCGCGGCGCGCCGTTGGTCGTGCACTGCTATGCGGGAATAAGCCGCTCGACGGCTAGCGCCTTTGCCGCTGCCTGCATGCTCAATCCGCACCGCAACGAGATCGAGATTGCCCGGCAGATCCGCGCCCGCTCCCCGATCGCGTCTCCGAACCGGCTGATCGTCACCCTTGCCGACAAGGCGTTGGGGCGCGATGGACGAATGCTGCGCGCGCTCGACGAAATGGGGCCCGGCAGCATGACGATGGAAGGCCGGCCGTTCCGGGTCGATCTGGACTAGAGCCTTTTCCGTTCCGATTGGATCGGAACGGGGCTCTGGATTCTTGTTTTGACGCGTTTTCTTGACGCGAACCGGTTTCCACTTCGCTGGAAAACGCTCTAGCCGTCCATTGAACTTTTAGCGGGTAAAGCTGCACTCACTGGATTGCAACCAGGCTGCGGACGTGGCCGGTTACCGGTCTGATGCGCCTGGAGGCCCGATGTTCGATTCCCCGTTCGATTTTCTCGCGATCGCGATCGCGATCGTCGCCCTTGCAATCGCGCGAAAGGCCATGAACGAGGTCGCTCAGCTGCGGACGCGACTGGAGGCAATCGGGACGACGGCGGCCG
>DATCXE010000797.1:0-3208 GCA_036565985.1 Bradyrhizobium sp. | reverse complement strand
CCATCGGGGCCAATACCGATTCAGGAATTCGAGGGTGACCGGCGCGACAACTCAAAGATACGATACCGATGTCACCCGATAGGTGTGCATCTTGCCACGCTCGTTGATCGAGACATACTCGCCGACGGTGAAGCGCTCGTCCCCAAAGTGATAGCCGACCTCGTCGGGTTGATTGACTCGGCCGTTGTAGTGGAAACCCCAGCTGCCGCCCGGCCGGTGCACGAGATGACCATGCTGGTCCTGTTCGTCCGGACGCTGGCGTACGACCCGGCAAGCCTCGCGATGTTCACGCCAGAGATTTGCGTCGATGCGGTCCTCCGGATCGAGCGGAGCCACGATGATGTAGGCAACCTCGGCATCGCCTTCGGGATGGCCGGGTTCGCGGGCCAGCGCGAGCCGGAATTGCCGGAACTGCGGCGGCAAGGAGGGATTCAGGATTGGCTTCGGTCGGGTCCTTGACATCTCGTATGGGTCCCTGGTTTTGCGGACATGGGGCGATGCCCCGCCGCGGTCAGTTCGGCTCAGCCGCGGCGTTGGCCGCGGAAGTCCTCGATTTCTTCAGGCTCCTGACGATCATTGTGATCAAGGGGACCAGCACCGTCGGCAGCACGCTGTTCAGGGGGTGATGGACCATGCCGGTGAAATGCATTTGCAGCGCGCGGGCCTCGCCCTGCAGGGCGTCGACAGCCGTCCCGTGAATTTCGGTGGCGAGTTCGAGGTCCCGGCCCGCAGGCGGCCTGCCGGCGACGACAAACGGGATCGCCGCGATCAAGAAATTGACGATGCCCAGGATCGCGGCCGCCGGAATCGCACCCCAGACCTGCACCAGTGCGAAGTAGGCTGACAATTCCAGCATCAACAGGCCGAAGGCCGCGATCAACGCGGCAAGCGCGCGCAGGCCGAGCCCGACCAGCATATGCCGCATCCGGATCTCGGCGATGATGCGGTCGGTGCGCCAGAGCATGCGCAGTTGCTTGACGACATTCTCGCTATTCACGTCAAAACCTCCTCAACATGAAACCGACGGCGATCCCGAGCACGAAGGCCGATGCCAGCGCTGCAATCGGCCGCTCGGCGATCAGTCTTTCGACATGCTCTTCTTCTGAGCTCAAGGTCGCACCGAGTTCGCTGAGGCTGTCCTTGATCTGCCCCGCCAACGCCTCGCCATGGTTCTTCGCGGCATCCAACATCTCGTCTGCAGGCGTACTCAGAAGGCGCGACATCTCGCGCTTGAGCGCCTGCAACTCGTCACCCAGCTCGCTTGATCGGATCATGACGTTCGTTCTCGTTGCCTGGATCGATCGAACTCTAGGGGAGGTGGGTGCGCCAGCATTTGATTTGCCTCAACTTTCGATGGCTCTTTGCTGGCTTGAGGTAGGTCAACATGGTGGCCCCGCATGCTTCGTAGACAAGGGCGGCATGTAACTGCGGGAACAAGATCTTGGCGACCACACCCCTGCTCACCGCCACGCCGTCGGGCGATAGGCTCGAACTCCGTCCGGGAGGATCCTGGACGGCCGCGAATGCCGCCACGCTCGAGCGGCTCTCAAGCGATGTTGCGCCGCAGATCGATCGGTCCGGCACCGTCAAGCTCGATATGGCCGGGGTGCGCGAACTCGACACGCTCGGCGCATGGCTATTGGAAAAAATGTCGCGGCGCGCGGCATCCGCCGGTCACCGCGCCGATGTCGTCGGCATCGCCGACAATTACACGGGCCTGATCGAGGAGGTCCGCCAGGTCAACCGCCGGACGCCGGCACCGGCGCCGGCGCGCAACCCGGTCGTGGCGAAACTCGGTGATATCGGCCGGAGCACCATCGGCGCCAGCGAAGACATAACGGCATTCCTCCAGATGCTCGGCGCGCTGTGCATCGCCATCCTGGGCGTGCTGCGGAGCCCGCGATCGCTGCGACTGACGTCGCTGACCTACCAGCTCTATCGCGTCGGCTGGCAGGCGATACCAATCGTCGTACTGATCACCTTCCTGATCGGTGCCATCATCGCACAGCAGGGCATCTTCCACTTCCGCAAGTTCGGCGCGGATTCCTACGTCGTCGACATGGTGGGGATTCTCGTACTGCGCGAGCTAGGCGTGCTGATCGTCGCCATCATGGTCGCCGGCCGTTCCGGCAGCGCCTACACCGCCGAACTCGGCTCGATGAAAATGCGCGAGGAAATCGACGCGCTTTCCACCATGGGGCTGGATCCGATCGAGGTCCTGATGCTGCCGCGGATTCTCGCGCTTGTTTGCGCGCTGCCGATCCTCAGCTTCATCGGATCGATGGCGGCACTCTACGGCGGCGGGCTCGTTGCCTGGTTCTATGGCGGCATGGCGCCGGCGATCTTCATTGCGCGGTTGCATGAGGCCGTCTCCGTGACCCACTTCCAGGTCGGCATCATCAAGGCTCCGTTCATGGCGCTCGTGATCGGAATCGTCGCCTGCAGCGAAGGCATGCGCGTGAAGGGGAGTGCGGAGTCGCTCGGCAAGCAGACCACCACGTCGGTGGTCAAGTCGATCTTCCTGGTGATCGTGCTCGACGGGCTGTTTGCTGTGTTCTTTGCATCGATCGGAATGTAGCGATGCAGGAAACCGAGGGATCGGAACACTTTGCCATTCGGGTGCGCGATCTCGTGGTTGGATTCCGCCGCCACGTCGTGATCGACCATCTCTCACTGGACGTCGTCAAGGGGGAGATCCTCGGCCTGGTCGGAGCGTCCGGCGGCGGCAAGTCGGTGCTGATGCGGACCATCATCGGACTGATCCCGCGGCAGGGCGGCGACATCGAGGTGATGGGCTCGCCGATCAACCACAATCGCGCCACGCGCAGCGCGGCCGGGCGATGGGGCATCCTGTTCCAGCAGGGTGCGCTGTTTTCATCGCTGACGGTGCGTCAGAACATCCAGTTTCCCCTGCGCGAAAATCTCGTGCTTTCGGATACCCTCATGGACGAAATCGCCACCGCCAAGCTCGAGATGGTCGGGCTCAAGCCGGAAGACGGCGACAAATACCCCTCCGAATTGTCAGGCGGCATGACCAAGCGCGTAGCGCTGGCGCGTGCATTGGCGCTCGATCCCACCATCGTGTTCCTCGACGAGCCGACCTCCGGGCTCGATCCGATCGCCGCCGGCGATTTCGATGCGTTGATCAAGACACTGCAGAAGACGCTGGGCTTGACGGTGTTCATGGTGACCCATGATCTCGCCAGCC
>DATCXE010000796.1:0-7877 GCA_036565985.1 Bradyrhizobium sp. | reverse complement strand
CTTAAATTCCTGCCGCGGCGCATTCAAATTGATCCCCATGGGGGTTTCCCTAGCAGCGTCCATGCCTTGGAATTAACCGTGCCGCACAAAACGGTAGCCGAACCGCATTGAAAATGCTTACTTTGCTGCGTTGCGTTGCTCGTCTGCCCTGCGGCGATGCCGTCGGGGTTCCCCGCTCTCGGTGTATTGTGTGAGCTTATGGCAAAGTCAGACCAACCTACGACCATCAAGAAATACGCCAACCGGCGGCTCTATAATACCGGCACCAGCACCTATGTGACGCTCGAGGATCTCGCGGCGATGGTGAAGGAGGGCGAGGACTTTCTCGTCTATGACGCCAAGACCGGCGACGACATCACACGTTCGGTACTGGCGCAGATCATCTTCGAGCAGGAAAACAAGGCCGGACAAAATCTGTTGCCCACCACTTTCCTGCGGCAGTTGATCCGCTTCTACGGCGACAGCATGCAGATGGTGGTGCCGAAATATCTGGAGCAGTCGATCGACACGCTGACTCGCGAGCAGGAAAAATTCCGCAAGCAGCTCGCCAACACGTTCAGCGGAACGCCGTTCGCGCCGCTTGAAGAGCATGTCCGCCGCAACATGGAATTGTTTCAGCAGACCTTCTCGATGTTCAAGCCGTTCGCGCCGCCGCGCGGCGAATCGAGCGAGCCGGAGAAGACGCCGGAGCCGGCACTCGATGACAACATCGACGACCTGCGCCGGCAGATGAAGGACATGCAGGAACGTCTCGAGCGCATGTCGAAAGAGCCGAAGAAGGAAGAGTAGGACTCTTCGTCAAACCTTTCTCCGCTGTCGTCCCTGCGAAAGCAGGGACCCATAACCACTGATGTTGATGGTTTAGAAAAGGCGTCTCGTTAATCGCCTTACCGACAGGCCGCGGCGTATGGGTCCCTGCTTTCGCAGGGACGACGGGCGGAGAGAGCTAAATCAGCCCGCCGCCGGCAGCACCGTCTCAGCAGCCGCGCTCCACGGCCGCTGCGGCGAGGCGAGCCCGATCAGGCGGCCCTGGATGTAGTCGCAGCCCCATTCGCGCAGTATCATGGCGGCCTCTTCGTCCTGCACCCATTCCGCGACCGTCTTGATCTGCAGCCGCCGCGCCAGGTCGATCAACGTCTGCACGAAGGCGCGGTCATCCGCCGAGCGCGCGATGTTCTGCACGAAGGCACCGTCGATCTTCACGATGTCGACGCCAAGCTTGCGCAGGTTGCGGAACGAGGTGTAGCCGGCGCCGAAATCGTCGATCGCGATCTGGCTGCCGAAATTTTTCAGCCGCGTGATGAAGCCCCTGATGTCGTCGATATCCCGGATCGCAACCGTTTCGGTGATCTCGACGATCAACCGCTCGCCGGCGCCGGGATGCGCCTGCATCAGCGATTCGATCGATGTCCACCAGTCCGGATCCATCGTGGTTGCCGGCGAGATGTTGAGGCTGAGCCGCACGCTCGGCGAAGCGGCGAGTTCGGCGACCGCGAGTTCGAGCACGCGATGATCGACCAGCCGGATCAGGCCCAACCGCTCGGCGACGGGAACGATATCCGGCGCCAGCAGCGCCCGGCCGTCCGCCTGCTCCATCCGCACTAGGCATTCGTAGAATGCCGGCTGCCGCGAGCGCGCTTCGACCACCGGCTCGAACGCCGTGACGATGCGGCGCTCGTTCAATGCCGTTACGATCTCGTCGGTGACGCGGATGTTGACGCGGCGCTGGGCGTCGCGTTCGACATTGGGACGCCACAGCGAGAACGATCCGGCGCGGCGGCGCTTTGCGGCATCGAGCGTTTCCTGGGCGCGGTTGACGGCCTCGTCCGCGTTGCGGGCAAAGCGCGGTATGCTGATTGCGCCGATTGACGCCGTCACCGAAACCGGTCCCGATCTGGTGGGAACGACTTCGTCGCGAATGCCGGCCAGGAACCGCTCGGCCGCGACGTTGGTGTCATCGACGGTACAGTTGCGCAGGATCAGGCCGAATTTGTTGCCGGAAAACCGCCCCAGCACGTCGCCGGCGCGCAGCCGGGCGCGGATGCGTTTTCCGATTTCGGCAATCACGGCGTCCGCGACGTCGAAGCCGAACGCGTCGTTGATGCGCGCCAGATGATCGATGCCGATCAGCATGAACGCGCAGGACGAGCGGGATCGCGCGGCCTCCTCGATGGTCTCCGCCAGCGCGGCGACCAGGTGAGTTCGGTTGAGTTCACCGGTGAGCGGATCGTGCCGCGACAGCCGCATCAGCTGTTCGTCGCGGGCGTGGCGCTCGTTGTTGATGCGGACCACGCCTTGCGCCCGCGCCGGCTTGCCGTCGGGCCCCGCGAACCAGCAGCCAGTTTCCTCGATCCAGATCACGGGCGCGGAGGTCGAGGTTCTCACGCCGTATTCGATCCGGTAGGTAACCCCCTCGCCGCTGCGCGCCGGCCGCGACTGCTCGAGCGCATCCGACCGGATCGAGCGGGCCGGCTCGATCAGCCTGGCAAACTCCGTGGCGCTTGCCAGCGTTTCCGGCGGGATGTCGGTGAAGACCGCGCCGGCATTGTCGCTCCAGGCGATGCTGCCAGCTGTCACGTCCCAGACGAAAGCGGCCTGCCCGAGCGAGGCAAGAATGCTGGCGGCTTGTGGGACAGCGGGCATCGGTTGCCTCGATTCGGGACACCACCGGGTGATTCCCAATAGCCTGAGGATAGTGGCTCTTTCGAATCGCAGGCTAGGCAAAGTTCATAAATAATCTGGAAACCACGTTTCACGGACCTCCCAAACCTGCCGGGAACGAATCGCAAGGCCGCGGCATGGACCTTGCGAGGCGTAGATCGCAGTGGGGCGTAACGTCCCAAAACGTGACAGTTTTAGCCGGTTACGGTGTGCGATGCTGGATATCGATCGATCGGAAGAGATCCTTGATGGCGAGTTCGTCAACGCTGATGAACCGGCCAGCACCGAGCTCGTGCCCGTCACCCAGTCCGTGCACTGGGCGCCAAAACAGGCCACGCCGCGGCCCGACCCGAGTTTCCTCGCGCAGTTGCTCGCAACCGCCGACCAGGCCCCGCAGACCCGCAGCCTGCGACGGGCGTCGCTGGCGGACGCGCAGACCGCCTACGGCGCGAGCCAGACCACCCGCTACCGCAGCGGCTTCCGAACCCGGCAGACGATCTAGTTCAGCGCGGAGGCGTATCCGGCTTGTCGGAGGGCAGCGAACCGCTGCCCGGCTGTATTCCCGGCGACGGGACTTCCGGTGACGGCACCTCTGCCGAGGGGACTTTCGCCGCGGCCACATCGGGCGCGTTGGCGGGTGGCACCGGTTTCGGTGCGGGTTGCACCGGCTTCGGTTCAGGGTGATCCAGCAATACAGATTCGGCCACCGAAGCTGCCGGCGGAACGGTTGCGGCGGGCGGTACGGCCGCTGGCGGTGGAGCGGCCGGCGTCGGCGCAGGTTCGGGTGCCCGGGGCTCGGGTTCGGGCTCCTCGGCTTTTGCCGCGGTCTTTTTCGACGGCGCAGACGGCGCCACCGCGACAGCCCGGCGCCGGGTGCGCAAGGCAAGGCCGGACAGGAAGTCCACAAGCGCCAGTGCGGTCAGCAGGAAGAAGGTCGAGGTGCCGAACTTCGGCCACATCACGAATTCCGCCGCGGCCGCACCGAACACGATCAGCGAGAGCAAATGGTCGGTGAGGTACTTTGCGCCGGGCCGCGCGCCCTTGATGACTTCGGCGAGCAGCAGCAGGATGCCGAGCGTCAGCAGCACGTCGCTCAGCGTCACCGTCCATTCCGCGCCGGAGACCAACGCCAGCTTCACCAGCGGATCGGTGAACGAAACGCCGGGCATCAGAAAGACGATGATGTTGTAGATCGCGAGCGGAATCAGGAGCAGCGGAAAACCGACCATGGGTATCGCGCCTTGCTAGAAAAACCGGAATGTTCCAGGGCGAATCACACTGCTTCACCGCGGGAACCGTTGGCCCACTCGTTGGCCAAATTCGGGCAGACGCCGCCAGTGCGACGCCTGGTCCCGTGTCCGGTCAGGATTCCTTCTTCGCCTTGAGAACCTGCCGGCCCTTGTACATGCCGGTTTTCAGATCGAGGTGGTGCGGACGGCGGAGTTCGCCGGAGTCCTTGTCCTCGGCATAGGTCGGCTTCTTCAGCGCGTCCGCCGAGCGGCGCATGCCACGCCGCGAGGGCGATGTTTTTCTTCTGGGAACGGCCATAACGGTCCTCTAGGGGTGTTGTCTGAGGCATCGTCCGAAGCCGGACAGCCCCGCGCGTAGCGCGTGGGCTGCGATGCCGATAAGGCCGCGCTTATAGAGGATGGCATGGCGTAAAGCTAGGCCGGCCTGCGGTTAAATTGGCCGAAAATTGGCTCAAAAGGCACGATTTTCGTTCCAGCACCGCTGCAGGGCCGCGGCATTGGCCCGCGCCATGTAGGTCCCGGCCAATCGTCGCACGCCGGGGCCGGGGTTGCGGGCGCTGCGCCTGACCGGATTGGGCAGTATCGCCGCCAGCAAGGCGGCCTCGCGCGCCGAAAGCGTCGCCGCCGAACGGCCGAACGCGTACATCGACCCGGCCTCCGCCCCGAACTGCCCGGATGGGCCGAGTTCCGCGATGTTGAGGTAGATTTCAAGGATGCGCTGCTTGGGCAGTACCAGATCGATCCACATCGCCAGCGGCAGTTCCATGCCCTTGCGGACCACGCTGCGGCCCGGCCACAGGAACAGGTTCTTGGCCACCTGCTGGGTGATGGTCGAACCGCCACGCTGCGCCTCGCCGTCCTCGGCATCTTCGATCGCGTCCTGCAGCGCGTCCCAATCGATCCCGTGATGGCTGCAGAATTTGGCGTCCTCGGATCCCACCACCGAACGCGGCAGGTGGGGCGAAATCGCCTTGAAATCGATCCATTGCCGCGACACTGGCGCGCCCTTGAGCCAGCGCCAGGCCATCAGCGTCGAGACCGGATGGCCGGTACGGTAGAACGGCGTCACCAGATAGGGCAGCAACAGCACCGCCAGCAGCAACAGCAGCAAAATTCGGAGAATGCGCAAATCAGGTGTTCCGGATCAGCCCCAAGCCGGCAGGGGCCGGCCCATAAGACCTCCACCCACGTGACATCTCCATGATATTCCGAACGTTTTCCAGCACTTTTAGGGCGCTGTGACCGGGGTCATGGAATTGACGAAGCCGTTGCCATCAACGATTGTCCGGCCAAATCGATCTGGAGCCATTCTTGATGACGACCGCCACTGCCGACTTTGCCAAACGCCTGGACCAGACCGCGGAGGATACCGAAGCGCTGCTGGCGAAGCTTTTGTCCGACACGCTGTTGCCTGACGAGATCGCCCGGCCGAAGCGCCTGATGGATGCCATGCGCTATTCCAGCCTCAACGGCGGAAAGCGGCTGCGCCCTTTTCTGGTGGTCGAAAGTTCCGCCGTATTCGGCGTTCCGCGCGAGGCGGGCCTGCTGGTCGGCGCCGCGCTGGAATGCATCCATTGCTATTCCCTGATCCATGACGACCTGCCGGCCATGGACAACAGCGACCTGCGCCGCGGTCGGCCCACGCTGCACAAGAAGACCGACGACGCCACCGCGATCCTCGCCGGCGACGGGTTGCTGACGCTGGCATTCGACATCGTCACCCGCGACGAGATCCACAACGACGCCAATGTGCGCCTGCTGCTGACGCGCGCGCTGGCGCGGGCGTCAGGCATTGGCGGCATGGTCGGCGGCCAGATCCTGGACCTTGCCGGAGAGGGGCGGTTCGGCGACCGCGAGCCGGTCGACGTGGCGCGGCTGCAGCAGATGAAGACCGGCGCGCTGCTGCGCTACGGCTGCATCGCTGGCGCCATCCTCGGCCAGTCCACGCAAAAGGAATATCAGGCGCTCGACGATTACGGCCGCGCGCTTGGCGAGGCCTTCCAGATCGCCGACGACCTGCTCGACGTCGAAGGCGACGCCGCAGCGCTCGGCAAGCCGGCCGGGGCCGATGCCGCGCTCGGCAAGACCACGTTCGTCACCCAGCTCGGGATCGACGGCGCCAGGCAGCGCGTGAGCGACCTGCTGGCGCGGGCGGATTCGGCGCTGTCGGAGTTCGGCGCCAAAGGCGACGTCCTGCGGGCGGCCGCGCGCTTCGTCGCGGAGCGCAAGAACTAGCACGAGTTGAAGGACGAGCGGATGGACAAGGAATTCGAAAAGCACCTTGTTCGTTTCCGCAACCGGCCGCTGCTGGTCCGCGTCGTCTACTCAAGACCGCGGACCTTCGTCGCGATCGCGATCGGCATCGTTGTCTTCCTGCTGTTGCCTGATTCCCGCCGCCTGGTGACGCGTCTCGTCGTCGGCTGGGATGCATTTGCCGCGCTGTATCTCGTGCTCGCCTACAGCATGATGCTGCGCTGTGGCATCGCCTATATCCGCCGCAGCGCGGCGTTGCAGGACGACGGGCGCTTCGTGATGCTGCTGCTCACCGCGTTCGGCGCCTTCGCGAGCCTCGCCGCCATCGTGTTCGAACTTGGCGCCTCGAAGGGCAACCCCGCCGGGCTGATCCTCGCCATCGTGACGATCGCGCTGTCGTGGACGCTGGTGCACACCTCGTTCGCGCTGCACTACGCGCATGAATTCTACCGCGGCAAAACGCCCGGCGGCCTGCAGTTTCCGAGCGGCGAGACGCATGTCGAGGCGGATTATTGGGACTTCGTCTACTTCTCGTTCGTGATCGGCATGACGGCGCAGGTTTCCGACGTCGGCATCACCGACAGGATCATCCGCCGCACCGCGACCGTGCACGGCGTCATCTCGTTCGTGTTCAATACCGCGCTGCTCGCACTGATGGTCAATATCGCGGCGAGTGCGATCTAGCGGCCAGGGCATTGCCGGCTCTGACCTATCGGAACCGAATTTCCGGACTCCTGGCTCGAGCGACATTCGCAGACAGGTTATGCAATCGGCGTGAGCTTGATTGCCACGCGAACCGACAACCGCCCTCAGTTGCAGACTTCCACGTTGCCGCCAGTGCCATTGCGGGGCGAGCCACCCTGATAGTCGAGGCGGCAACCGCGGCTGACCGGCCGGCAACCGCCCGCGTCGCAGACGATCTGCCCCGATCCGCCAGCCGATTTGCGAGGCCTGACGACGCTGGCCACGGGGAGGCCGGGGATGGCTTCGGGCCGTCCTCGAACCTGGCGCCCGCGCTCCCGACGATCATCGGCATCGCGTTTGGCGACCGGCTTCTTCTCGCGGCGCTTCTCACACTCATTATCGTCGTTGAGGAACGAGCCCGCGGCGCAGGTGATTTTCGTGCAGCGCTCGCCGTTGGCCTCGTAGCCGTGCTCGCAGACCAGCGGGCAAACCCGCGCCGACTTCAGCTTGATGGTGTCGAGCGCATCGGTCGAGGCCACCTTGGTGTCGAGCCTGGTGCCGGCGTAGCGGTTGAACAACGTCAGCGAACGCTGCGAGGCGGCATTCCAGTTGCCGTCGGTTGAACCGGTGAGACATCCGACGCGGCGCAGTTCGGCTTGCACCGACTGGGCAACATCAGCCTGCGGCGGCCCGGCGGCGAGGGCGGCAACGTTCACGGCCTTGTCCTTGCCGGCCGCAGCCTTGTCGCTGTCGGCCTTGTCGGCGGCAGCATTTTCGGCGGTGATGCGCTTCTGCTCGGCCGCGGCGGCCTGGTCCTGCGCCACCTGCTTGGCCTTTTCAGCCGCGATCCGGGCCTGCTCGGCGGCCCTGGCTTCGGCTTCGGCCTTTGCCTGCTGCGTCCTCTGGGCGCCCTCGGCGGCGAGCCGCGCACGCTCCTGTTCGGCCAGCCGCGCCTTCTCGGTCGCGGCGACGCGGGTTTCTTCGGCGGCGAGCTTGTCGAGTTGAAGCTTGGCAAGGCTGGCGTAGAAG